>JACCZP010000380.1 GCA_013695885.1 Thermoleophilaceae bacterium
GGACGAGCACGGACGCGGCCTTGCGACCAACGAGGGGTCGAACCTTCTCGAGGGCTTGAGCGAGGTCGTCGTCCTCGATCACCGCGATCCGCCGGTACCTCGTCGGCATCCCAGCCAGTGTAACACCCCGGTGTTACAGCTAGGACTCCGAACCCGGCTCCGCGCCCGCGCCCACCAGCGCCTCCACGCGCTCGACGCTGGTTTGCACGCGGGCGACCATGGCGTCGAGTGCCTCGCGGGCGCTCTTCACGCTGTTGGAGGCGCCCGTGAGCGAGCCGCGGATGCGCTGGGCGTCACGCAGCGCCGACAGAGCCTCCTCCGCGGCCGTGCGCACCCCGGCGGCGTCAACCTCGAGTTCGGACTCGAGGGTCATGAGGCAGCGGCAGCGGGCGTAGCGGTAGGCCAGCTCGAGCGGGCGCGGGTCGAGGCTCTCCTTGTCGAGCGAGACGATCATCTTGTCGCCCTCGTACTCGTGCAGGAGCTCGTGCCCGGCCGGCACCTTCTCGTCGGAGGTGACCAGCAGGATGGCGAACCCGGCGTCGCGCTCCTCGAGGGCGCCGTTCAGCACGCTCCACGCCTTGTTCTTCGACAGGCGCTCGTCCTTGGCGTCGATCGCGATGCGCCCGCGGGCCGGGCCGTGCGCGGCCTCGAGCTCGATGACGATGTCGCCGCGCTTCCCGCCGCTCGCGGAGCGCTCGTCGCCGACGTGGATGGCCACGTCGCCGCGGCGGGCGGCCAGCTCCTCGACCACGTCGAAGGCCTGCTGCTCGAAGGTCCGGCCCTTCCCGGTGCCGCGCTCGCGCTCGGCGTCGAGGTCGGCCTCGGACTCGCGGGCAGCGCGCAGGAGCTTGACCTCGCCCTGGAGCGCCCCGAGCTTCTCGATCAGCCCCTCGTGCCCGGCGCGGGTGGTCTTCATCTCCCGCACCACGGCGGCCTGGAAGCCCGCCATCGGGTTATGGCCGTCCTCGGCGGAGAACTGGCGGAGCAGCGCCTCGCGCGACTCCTGGAGCTGCTTGGCCATGAGCTCACGGAGCTGATGCTGCACGGCGGTCGAGCGGTCCCCCCCGAAGTGGGTGGCCACGAGCTCCGCGAGCTCGTCCGAGTGGGCGTCGAGCGCCTTGCCCATCGTGCCGTTGTCCTCCCCGAGGAACCGCTCGAGCTGCTTGCCGAGGGCCTCCCCCACGGCCTGCGCGCGCTCGGAGAACGACCGCTCCACCTCGGCCGCGGCCTGGGCGAACTCGTGCTTGACGAAATCGACCTCCGCCCCGGTGGCCTCGCGGTCGAGCACGCGGGCGCCGATCTCGAGCGCCGCGACCACGGTCTCGTCCGCGGCCGCGCCCTGCTCGGCGCGACGTTGGACGAGGACGGCCAGTCGCTCGTCGTCCACCACGAGGTGATCGATCTCGACGCGGCCGTCGCGGACCGATACCGGCGGCGGGCGAAGCGGAAGTGTGCTGGCGGCCTCCATGGGCCGAAGGACGCTACGGACGGGGTCGGACGGAAAGTCCTGCGAGCGCGGCAGATCCGCAGATCCGCCTACGACCGCGCCCGGACCATCAGGGGCTCTGAGCGCCCGCCCGCTTCAGCACCACCGCCGTCCCCGCGATCCCGGCGGCGAGCTCGGCCAGCGCCCACCCGGGGCCGCTGTGGTCGATTTCGAGTGCCTCGTCGAGCGACCATCCTCCGGGGCCGAGGTCCGCACCGCGAAGAAGATCGCGAGCAGCGTGAGGTTGTACTCGTAGCCGCCGGCGCTCACCCAAGGTCCGTTGTCCTTGTGGACCGTCCAGAGCGCGGTCGCCATGGTCCCGGACAGGGCGGCCGTCGCCAGTGCCCGAGCCCGGCCGCGGAGAACGCCGCGGCCGGGCTGACTGCCGCCCCCGCACGGCGCCCTACCGCATCAGCCGCGCGGCGATCTCGGCCAGCTCGCCGGGGTGGTAGCCGGGGGCGAAGACCTGCGGCTCGGGCGTGCCCGGGTTGCCGGAGAAGCCGGCCGGAAGGTTGTCGGTGACGGTGACGGGCTTGCCGTCCTCGGGGTGCGGCCCGTTCCAGATCTTCTCGAGGTCCTTGTAGTCGTCCGGGCTGAGCCGGTAGAGGACCGTGTGCAGCCCTTGGTCCTGATACTTCTTCGCCTCGGGGATCTCGTTGTTCGAGATGTTCGGGATGTTGAGCATCTTGGTCACCTCGACGCCGGTCAGCTGCTCCAGCGCCTTGGCGTAGGCGACCTGATGGACCCCGCCGCGGACCAGGAGGTAGCCGCAGAGCTCGCGGGCGATCGGGTTGCTGGTGCTTTCGTAGACGCGCAGCTTGCCCATCCGCGCTCCCGACTCGAGGAAGAAGTTGTGGAGCATGTCGAGCACGACGTCGCCGGTGTTGAA
>JACCZP010000161.1 GCA_013695885.1 Thermoleophilaceae bacterium
CGCCCGAGCCGCGGGACCCACGTGACCGTGAGCGCCGAGCGCCTGCCCCTGGGCGCCGGGGTCATCGTCCCCGCACGCGAGGGGCGGTCGATCTTCGCGCTGCCCTGGCTGGGTCGCACGCTCATCGGCACGACCGACCGCGACTACGAGGGACCGCTCGACCACGTCGAGCCCTCGGCCGACGACGTCGACTACCTGCTCGAGGCCACCGCGACGTTCTTCGGCACGGATCTCGACCGTGACGACCTGACCGGCGCCTACGCCGGGGTGCGACCGCTGATCTCTACCCCCGACACGAAGAAGTCCGTGGACATCTCGCGCCGTGCCGAGCTGTTCGAGACCAGCTCCGGTCTCGTGACCATCACCGGCGGCAAGCTCACCACCTGGCGGCGGATGGCGAAGCTGGCGGTCGACCGGATCGTCGAGCGCGACGGGCGCCGCGCGCCGTGCCGAACGCATGAGATCCCCATCGGCGAGCCGGTGGAGCCCGGGGCTCTCCCAGATGTCGAGGGAGTGGACGACGACGCCCGCGCCGCGCTGGCCGCCCGCTACGGGCACGAGGCGCGAAGGGTGCTCGCCATCGCCGCCTCGGCGCCCGCGCTCGCCCGGCCGATCGTCGCCGGTCTTCCCGACCTTGCGGCGGAGGCCCTCCACGCCGTCCGACACGAGCAGGCCCAGGGGCTCGGCGACATCCTCCTGCGTCGCACGCGCCTCGGCCTCCTCGACGCGCGCTCGGTGTGCTCCCCCGAAGTCGCGACCGACGTCGCCTCGACGGTCGGCGCGGAGCTCGGATGGGACGGCGAGCGCATCCGAGGCGAGGTCGACGCCTGGCGCGAGGAGGCCAGAGCCGAGGGGATCGCCGGCCCGGCGGAGCCCGTACTGGCCGGCGCGTCATGAGCCAGGACGGAGCGAGGCCGGACACGCCGTTCCTGATCGCCCACCTATCGGACATCCACTGCGGGCTGCCGCACTTCGTGCCGAACCTGCTCGACCGGGCGATCGGCGAGGTCAACGACCTCGAGCCCGACGTGGTGGTGGTCTCCGGCGACCTGACCGGGGACGGCCTGCGCCAGGAGTACCTCGACGCCCGCGCCTACCTCGACCGCATCGAATGCCCGCGCATGCTCGTGATCCCGGGCAATCACGACTCGCGCAACGTCGGTTACGTGCACTTCGACGAGCTGTTCGGCGATCGCCGCTCCGAGCTGCACGCCGACGGCGTGTCGCTGGTGGCCATCGACTCCACCGAGCCCGACCTCGACAACGGGACCGTCGGCCGCGGGCAGTACGACTGGATCGAGCAGTGCTTCGCGGAGCGCCCCGACTCGTTCCTGCGCGTGTTCGTGCTCCACCACCACCTGCTGCCCGTCCCGGGCGCCGGCCGTGAGCGCAACATCGTCCACGACGCCGGCGACGCGCTCGAGTGCCTCCAGCGCGCGGGGGTGCGCCTCGTGCTCTCCGGCCACAAGCACGTGCCCTATGCGTGGCGGCTCGAGGACCTCTTCGTGGTCAACGCCGGGACGGTGTCCACCACCCGCCTCAGGGGGAACACGAAGCCCTGTTACAACGTGATCGAGGCGAGTCCCGAGCGGGTCACGGTCTACCGCAAGTACCCGTTCCACGACCGCGACACGCTGGTGTCGTTCTCGCCCGCGTCGTGCGAGTACGAGAAGCCGGCATCGCTGCTCGGGGAGGCAACGCGGCACTGAGGCGCCGCCGCCGGGGAGCGTCGGGGAGGTCTTCAGCGCCGCCCCGGCTCAAGACCTGCGATCTGACCACCTATGTGGTGGTCAACTGACGTCTCAACCGACCACTGCGCCGGGGGAGACCGCCAAACCGACCGAGACGAGGTTGCGGACGTCGCAGGAGACGAGCCGCGCGCCGGCCGCCGACGCTGCGGCGACGTACGCGGCGTCGTACCCCGACAGACCGTGCGTCGACGCAAGGTTTGCCGCCGCGCCGAGCAGGCTCTCATTCGCCCGGATCAGCCCCCCGTCCTCCTCGATGGCCGCCACCACCCCGCGTAGCCGCGTCGCGGCCTGTGAGTCGCCCCATCGACGGATGGCCACGTTGGTGACCTCGTAGTAGGCAAGATCGAGCGTTGCCACGGGGCTCGAGCCCTCGAGTAGTCGGCGAGCGTCTGGGTGGTTCGGATCGTCGGCGTCTTCCCGGGAGAGGAGCACGCTCGCGTCGACGAGCCAGGTCGTCATCGCCGCTGCCGCTCCCGCTTGAGAAGCTCGAGCGCGTTGCCGCCGTGCGGAGTGGCCCCCTTCATGATCTCCGTGATTCGTTCCGCCCGCCGGCTGCTGCGGCGGGTGAGCGCCTCGTCGACGAAGGTTCGGAGCAGGGCGCTACGGGTGGTTCCTCGCCGTCCCGCCTCGGCATCGATCTCGTCGAGGAGGGCGTCGGGGAGGGCCCGGGCGGAGCTCGCGTCCTTTGAGGGCGCGGGCCCGCGGTGCGAGCACTGCCTCGTGAGACGCGCCCGGCGCCAGACCTTCATCGTCGCCGAAGCGCACGGCGGCACCCTGCGCCAGGTCGGTCGTAGCTGCCTGCGTGCCTACACGGGGAAGGCGCAGGCCGTGCCGGTGGCAGCGCTCCTCTCCGAGCTCGAGGAGCTGCGGAGCGAGCTTGAGCGTGAGCGCGAGCCGGGGCGGATCGCGGTGGAGGCTTTCCTCGCTCACGCCGCGTGCGTGATCCGCCTCGAGGGCTACCGCCGCGGGGGCATCACCCGGAAGGCGGCCGAGGCGAACTACCGCGCGCTCGAGGATGGTGCGCCGGGGGCTGAGGAGCCCTCGCACGCCGATCGCCAGCGGGCCGAGCGCACCCTGCGCTGGGCGCGCGCTCTCCCTCGCGGGGGCGATGACCTGCTCGCAAAGATCGCGGCGGCAGCCGCGGAGCCGTTCGTCACGGCGGGCACCGCTGGAGTGCTCGCCTACGCGCCGGTCGCCTACGGCCAGGCTCGGCGGCGTGAGATCACGCGAGAGCGTGCGGCGGCCAAGGAGCTCGGCGAGGCCGGCAGCCGCCGGCACTTCTCGCTCGTGCTCGAGCACGCGGCACGTCTGCCGACGCGGTTTGGGCCCGAGAGCACGCGGCCGCTGTACGTCTTCCGCGCGGAGGGCGGGCAGCGGCTCGTGTGGCGCGCGGCGCGCTGGCGGGACATCTCGGTCGGCGAGCGCAAGGTTGTTCGCGGCCGGTTCAAGACGACGCTCCATGACGGCCGCCTCAGGTCAGGCTTTGCGGTCCCAGGCTGCGAGGGCCTCCACGCAGCGGCTGTGACCTGCGCGTTCAAGGAGCGCCGAGAGCGCGGCCACGGGCGCGGCGCGCTCGCCGCTACGCAGGGCCGCGAGTGAGCAAGCGGCGATCAGGAGTTCGTCGAGGCCGAGCGGAGGGCGGTCCGAGGCAAGCCGAGCCAGCCAGCGAACCACAGAGCGCTCGTAGCGAGCTGGATCCTCGTCGAGCAGGACGAGGCAGAGGGCTAGAGCGTCGGCCAGGGTGAGCGACTCCAGCTCGTGCGCGGCGGCCCAGGCATCGAGGGCGCGACCGTGCTCGATCGATTGGCGGAACCAGGCATAGGGGGAGCCTTTGATGGACACGAACGCATGTTCGCAGCCTGCGTGAAGCTCAGGACGACGCTCGCAAGCCCGTATGGGAGTCGGTCAGTTCACGGCCGCTGCTCATCGCGGCGGCCTCGCCGGGACATCCTGCTGCGCGACTGACTCGCCGCAGCAGCCGGCACGGGGGTGGGAGATCGTTGTCAGACGACTCGGAGTTGAACCCGGGCGACGACATCGAAGTGAACTCCGGCGACACCGAACTGAGCCCGCAGTCTCGGCACGTCATCGGCGGACGGTGCCCGGATGCTCTCGGGCGCAAGGACGAGCCATCAAAGGCCGGGAGGTGCTGCTGCTGGTCGGCCCGACCGGCGCGGGTTGAGACGCTCGCTTCTCGCGCGAAGCGGAAGACAAGGATCGCGCGTGGACGTCGCGGGGCGACGCGCCGTACGGCGAAGGTCTGGCGACGAACTGGGGGTGACTGGCCCATCAAGCGGGTATGTTTGCCTGACCATGGTCATCGTCGCCCGGATCGTCTCCGCGATCTTCTTCGTGATCGTCGGGATCATCGTCCTCGGGATCCTCTTCTACATCTTCGGTGCGAACCCGGCGAACCCGGTGGTGAACTTCGTCGCCCAGGCCGCGGACTTCCTCGTCACACCCTTCCGCTTCATCTTCCTGCTGGCCAACAACAACGCGCAGGTGGCCATCAACTGGGGCATCGGAGCCTTGATCTACCTAGTCGTCGGCGCCCTCATCACAGGAGTGCTGTCGGCGGGCAGGCGCCGGCGGAGACCCTGATCTGACGCCCGGATGCGCGGAGCTCCGCTGGGACTCCCGCGGCCA
>JACCZP010000167.1 GCA_013695885.1 Thermoleophilaceae bacterium
TGGCCTGCGAGCTGCTTGCCCCGGCCGACCGGGTGTGGGAGCAGGTGCGGCGCGCGGCGACCCTTCGGCAGGTGGCCCGACCGCTCGTCTCTTCGGCGTCAAGCCCCTCGGTTCGGCGTCACGCCCCTGTCAGCCGTCCCCCACCCCCACGGCCCCACGACCTGCGGGAGGCTGAACACCCATGTCATGGTCGCCGTCCCGCACCCCTCGAAAGGATGGAGGCGCGGGACGCTGGGCATGCCCAGGACGGCCGCGGCCACGGTCACGCGCTCTCGCCGCCACCCTCCCGAGAGGGCGAGTACGGCTGCGCGAGTGCTGTCGTTCGATCCCGTCGGCTCAAGCGACCATGGTAAAGTGATCATGGTCATGTCCACTGAGCAAGAGGTGAACGTCAGCACCTTCAAGGCCAAGTGCCTTGGGCTCCTCGACGAGGTGGCGGAGACGGGGCGCCCGCTGATCGTCACGAAACGGGGTCGGCCGGTGGCGCGGGTCGTGGCGGTCGAGGATCCTCCCTCCCTGCGGAACAGCGTTCGCTTCCTCGTATCCGACGACGAGATCGTCGAGCCGATCGACGCGGCCTGGAACGCGACACGCCGCTGATCGTCCTCGACACGCACGCGTGGATCTGGTGGTCGAGTGCCCCCGAGCGGTTGAGCGCCGCGGCTCGGGAAGCGATCGACACCGCCGATCGGCTCGGCGTGTGCACCATCAGTTGCTGGGAGATCGCCATGCTCACGGTCCGCGGTCGCGTCGAGCTCGACCGGGAAGTCGGGGCTTGGGTCGTCCAGGCCCTCGCTCAGTCTCGGATCGACACGCTCGAGCTGACCCCTGCGGTCGCGGTCGCCGCCGGACTCCTCGACGGGCGAGGCTTTCCCGGAGACCCGGCCGACCGCATCATCTACTCCACCGCGGAGATCTCGGGCGCCCGCCTGGTTACGCGCGATCTCGCCATACGGCAGTTCAATCCTGCGATCGCGGTCTGGTAGCCCGCCCCGCCCCCAGCCCTAGACTCGCTCCCTCATGCCCTTCCCCGCCACGCGCATGCGCCGCCTGCGCCGCACCGCGGCCCTGCGCGGGCTCATCCGGGAGACCGAGCTCTCCCCCGCCCACCTCGTCTACCCGCTGTTCGTGGAGCTCGGCACCGACTCGCGCACGCCGATCGAGGCGATGCCCGGCATCGAACGGCTCTCGATCTCGCACGCGGTCGAGGAGGCCGGCGAGGCGGTCGCGCTCGGCATCCCCGCGGTGCTCCTGTTCGGGATTCCGGCCGAGAAGGACGAGCAGGCCTCCGGCGCCTACGACCACGAGGGAGTGGTCCAGCTCGCCACGCGAGCGATCAAGGACGCGCACCCCGAGCTGCTCGTGATGACCGACGTTTGCCTGTGCGAGTACACCTCGCACGGCCACTGCGGCGTGGTCACGCCCGATGGCGAGGTGGCCAACGACCTCACGCTCGAGCTGCTGGCCAAGACCGCCATCTCCCACGCCGCGGCGGGCGCCGACGCCGTGGCCCCGAGCGACATGATGGACGGGCGCGTGGCGGCGTTGCGGGCGCAGCTCGACGCCGAGGGTCACGACTCGACGCCGATCGTCGCCTACTCCGCGAAGTTCGCCTCGGCCTTCTACGGCCCCTTCCGCGACGCCGCCGGCTCTACGCCCGCGTTCGGCGACCGCCGCTCCTACCAGATGGACCCCGCCAACGCCGAGGAGGCCGTCCGCGAGGTGCTCCTCGACGTCGAGGAGGGAGCCGACGCGGTGATGGTGAAGCCCGCGCTGGCATACCTCGACGTCATCCGCCGGGTCAAGGAGGCCACCCGCCTGCCGGTGGCCGCGTACAACGTGAGCGGCGAGTACGCGATGATCAAGGCGGCCGCGGCGTCCGGACACCTCGATGAGCGCACCGCCGTGCTCGAGGTGCTCACCGGCATCCGCAGGGCGGGCGCGGACATCGTGATCACCTACCACGCGAAGGATGCGGCGAGATGGCTGTCGGATTGAGCTCGGGCGTGAAGACCAGAGAGGCCGTTCCGAAGGCCCGCGCGCGCGCCGACGGCGCGGCCATCCCGCTCGACGAGCTCGACAGGCGGCTGCTCAACCTCCTCCAGGGGCGCTTCCCCCTCGAGCCCCGCCCGTTCCTGCGGGTGGCCGAGCTGGCCGAGACCGACGAGGACGACGTGCTCCGGCGCACCCAGCGGCTGGTGGACGAGCGGATCATCCGCCAGGTCACCCCGATCTTCGACACCCGCGTGCTCGGGTACTCATCGATGCTCGTCGCCGCGAAGGTCGACCCCGAGAACCCCCACCGCGCGGCCCGGGCGATCAACGCCCACCCCGGAGTCACGCACAACTACCTGCGCAACCACGACTTCAACATGTGGTTCACGATCGCCACCGAGCCCGGCTCGGCGCTGGGGGTCGAGGGCACCCTCGAGGTGCTGGGACGGGAGGCGGGCGCGGAGTCGATGCGCCAGCTCCCGACCCTCAAGCTGTTCAAGATCCGCATGGACCTCGAGATGGAGGGCGACACCGGCGACCTTTCGAGCGCGGGGGTGGTCGAGGAGCCGCACGAGCCGGAGGTGATCGAAGCCACCGAGATGGACGTCGCGGTGATCCGAGCGCTCCAGGGCGACATGCCGATCGCGCCCGAGCCCTACGCGCCCGCGGCCGCCGAGATCGGCGTCGACCAGGCGGCCCTCCTCGATCACCTCGAGTCGATGCGCGAGCGCAAGGCGCTCCGCCGCGTGGCGGCCATCCTCTTCCACCGCCGGG
>JACCZP010000397.1 GCA_013695885.1 Thermoleophilaceae bacterium
GCGTCGAAGAGGCGACCGGCGCTCGTGGTCACCGGCGAGGAGAAGCCGGTCCGGGCGAGCTCGGCGATCACCCCCCAGCGGTCCGGCTCGACCCACGGCGCGAGGACCGCCGGTAGCGGCGGCTGGGGTCCGTAGGCCTCCACGAGCCACGCGCACGCCATCCGCCAAGGCTCGCGCACGGCGCGCTCGCCCCCGGGCATCCGCACCGGCCGCAGGTGCCCGGCGCGCTCGAAGCCGGTGAGATCGCCCACCAGCAGCTCGCCCCCCCACACCGTCCCGTCCGTCCCGTACCCGGTGCCGTCGTAGATCGCGCCCACGGCGGGCCGGAGCTCGCCGTGCTCGGCCAGGCAGGCGGCGAGGTGGGCGTGATGATGCTGGACGCCCACCAGGTCCACCCCGCGCTCGAGGGCGTAGCCCGTCGAGAGGTAGTCGGGGTGCAGGTCGTGGGCCACGACCTCGGGGACGACCGCGAACAGGCGCTCGAAGTGCTCGACGCCCTCGCGGAAGGACACTAGGGTCTCGTAGTTCTTCAGGTCGCCCACGTGGTGGCTGACCCAGGCACGCTGACCCTTCGCCACGCAGAACGTGCTCTTCAGCTCCGCGCCGCAGGCAAGCAGGGGCCGGGCCGCCGCCAGCGGCAGCTCGACGCTCGCCGGCACGTGCCCGCGCGAGCGCCGGAGCACGAGTGGGCGCCGGGAACCCGGCTCCGTCGTCGCTCGCGCCACCGGGCCGCGGGCGCTCCCCACCTCCACCACCCGGACCACCGAATCGTCGGTGCGGGTGTGGATCGGGCGGTCGTGGAGGAGGAAGCGATCCGCGATCCCCGACAGGCGTGCGAGCGCGTCCTCGTCGCCGTAGGCGATCGGCTCGTCGGAGGCGTTGCCGCTCGTCATCACGAGCGCCGCCGGTCCACCGGCGGCGGCGGCCGCGGCGCGCGCGAAGTCGTCCACGAGCAGGTGGTGCAACGGCGAGTACGGGAGCATCACCCCCAGCTCGGTCGACCGGGGAGCCACCGAGGGGGCGACCGATGCCCACTCGAGGCGTGGGGCGAGCACGATCGGCCGCTCGCGGGCGAGGAGCAGCGACTCCTCCTCGGCGCCCAGGGCCACCAGCGCCCGTGCCCCATCGAGGTCGCGCGCCATGACGGCGAAGGGCTTGTCCTCGCGGTGCTTTCGAGAGCGCAGGGCGGCCACCGCGCCCTCGTCGTCGGCACGGCAGGCCAGGTGGAAGCCGCCGACGCCCTTGACGGCCACCACCAGCCCGTCGCGCAGCGCCTGCGCTGCGGCCTCGACGGCGTCGCTGCGTGGGTCGAGATCGAGTCGCTGCCCGTGGCCATCGGCGAGCCACGCGGTCGGGCCGCACACCGGGCACGCGTTGGGCTGGGCGTGGAAGCGGCGGTCGGCCGGGTCCTCGTACTCCGCCCGGCATCGCGGGCACATCGTGAAGCCGGCCATGGTGGTGAGCGGGCGGTCGTAGGGCACGCCGCGGACGATCGTGAACCGCGGCCCGCAGTTGGTGCAGTTCACGAACGGGTAGCGAAAGCGTCTATCGCGAGGGTCGCGGAGCTCCGCGAGGCAGTCGCCGCAGGTGGCCGCGTCGGGGGAGACGAGCGCCGAGGGCTCGCCCTCGGCCGCGCTCGCCACGATCGTGAATCCGCGCTCCCCGGTCGGGGGGACCTCCTCGCGGACGAGCCGTTCCACCAGGGCGAGCGCCGGCGCCTCGCGTGGCAGGCGCACGAGGAACGCCTCCACCGCGGGTCCGTCGCCCTCGAGCTCGACCACCGCGCCGCGGGCGTCGTTCCACACAGCGCCGTCGAGTCCGAGCTGGCCCGCCAGCCGGTAGACGAACGGCCGGAAGCCCACGCCCTGGACCGTGCCCTCCACCCGGGCCCGGACCCGCCGGCGTGTGGTCGCGCCCGACGCCCGCCCCGGGCGGGCGCTCACCCCGTCGTCTGGCCCGGCACCGGCCGCTCTACCAGCTCGCGCAGCACGTGGTAGGCGCTGGCCTGGGCCTCCTGGATGCGCGGGATGTGCTCGGAGCGGGTGACGAGCACGTGGTCGGCCAGGCGATCGGCGGCGATGCGTCCACCGTCGTAGCCCACCATGGCGATGGTCATGAGCCCACGGCGGCGGGCCTCGGCCAGCGCAGCGATCACGTTGGACGAGCTGCCGCTCGTGGAGAGCGTGAGCACCGCGTCGCCCGCGTTCCCGTAGGCGATGATCTGCCGCGCGAAGATCGCCTCAACGCCGATGTCGTTGGCGATCGCGGTGATGATGGCGGGGTCCTCGGTCAGGTCGAGGGCCGGGCGCGGCGGCCACTCCGGCCGCGGCGGCGTGCGGAAGTCGGCGACCGCGTCCATGGCGTCGGTGGCCGAGCCGCCGTTTCCGAGGGCCAGCAGCTTGCCGCCCGCGTCGAACGCGGCGCGTAGTTCGGCCGCCGCCGCCGTCAGCGTGTCCGCGCCCTCGGTCAGGGTCTGACGGCGGAGATCGTCGATGTCCGCGGACTTGATCGCCACGGATCGGCGCACGTCCTCGAGGACCCCGTCGAGGTCGGTCTCCTGCTCGGCGAGGAACGGATAGAGGAAGCTCGACGCCCCTGTGTCGTGCGTGCGCTTCGCCGTGCGGCCCTCGAGCAGGCCCCGGTGGTCGAAGAAGACGTGCACGAGCTCCCAGAGCAGGTGGTAGAGCGTCTCGGCCAGCTCCTGTCGCACCAGGGGATCCTCGGCGGGGGGATCGAAGTCCCAGTCCGCACCGGCGGGTGAGAACGCGATCGTCATGCACCCGAGCCGCCGGGCGCTCGCCAGCGCCGCGGCGGTCTCCTCGTCGCCGTCCTCGGTCCCGAAGGCGATCGCGATGTCGTCGGGGACCGCGGTCAACTCCACCCGCCCGGGCAGCGGCCCACCCTCGCCGGCGAGCCCGATGGCCGGCAGCGCGCGCTTGCCGACGATCACCGGGTGGACGAACTCGACCGCCACGTGGCGGGCGTCCGAGCGCGCCGCCGCCGAGCGCCCGAACGCCACGAGGCGTCCGCCGCGCGCGAAGCGCTCGGCCATGCGGTGGCACAGCTCGGCGATGCGCTCCGCCTCGGCGCCGAAGAAGCGCTCGCCGGCTTCGAGGCGGCGGGCGAGCAGCCGCTCGATCCCCGGGTCGAGCCTCTCGACCGGGGGTGAGCCGCCGAGAGGCTGCCTCACGCTGGCGTCGCCACTCCCGTCCGCGCAGCCGCGTCGGTGACGCCCGCCGCTCCCGTGCGCGCCGCCACGTCCACGATCCACTGCCGGAAGGCGTCGACCCCTTCGCCGGTGCGGGCGCTCGTCAGGATGTGGGGAACGCCGGGGTTCACCGCCTCCACGTTCGCGAGGAGCCGGTCGAGGTCGAAGTCGAGGTGGGGGAGGAGATCGATCTTGTTGACCACCACCAGCTCGCACGCGCGGAACATCAGCGGGTACTTGAGCGGCTTGTCCTCGCCCTCGGTCACCGAGGTGATCATCGTGCGCGCGTGCTCGCCGATCCGGAACTCCGCCGGGCACACCAGGTTGCCGACGTTCTCCACCACCAGCACGTCGATGTCCTCGAGCGCTATCGAGGGAAGCGCCGAGCGGACCATGTTGGCGTCGAGGTGGCACTCCCCGCCGAACCCCGGGTCGGTGTTGAGCTGTG
>JACCZP010000171.1 GCA_013695885.1 Thermoleophilaceae bacterium
CGGCCGCGGCGCCGCGGTGGGCGACTCGGCCGAGGACCCGGGCGCGCCGCCCGCCTCGGGGCCCGTCTTCGTGGGCGGGTTCGCCTTCGCCGACGAGGGGGGGAGCGCCCCGGAGTGGGGCTCGCTCGCTCCGGCCAGGCTCGTGCTGCCCGAGATCGCCCTCGCGCGCCAGGACGGCGAGGCGCGTATGACGGTGGCGGCGGTCCTGGACGGCGCGGAGGACCCCGACGCGGTGCTCGCGCGCCTCGGCGCGCGGCTCGAGTCGCTCGAGGCTGCTCCGATGCCCATGCTCGACCCCGACCTCCTCGACGCCCCGCGGGTGGCGGGGGCGGCGCCGCCCGAGCACTACGAGGCGGCCGTGGCCCGGGCCGTCGAGCTGATCGAGTCCGGGGAGGTGGAGAAGCTCGTGCTCGCGCGGGAGGTTCGGGTGCACCACCGCCGGGCGATCGACCCCGCACCGGTCCTCGGCGCGCTGCGCGAGATCTTCCCCGAGTGCTACTCCTACCTCGTCGGCACCCCCGAGCTGACCTTCCTGGGGGCAAGCCCCGAGCTGCTCGTACGCCGCGACGGCGCCCGCGCCCAGACCGTGGCGCTCGCCGGCACCACGCGGCGCAGCGCCGACCCGGCGGTGGATCGCCACCTCGGCGAGCGCCTCGCGAGCTCAGACAAGAACCGCGAGGAGCAGGCGATCGTGGCGCGGCGCATCGCGCGCGCGCTGGCGCCGGTGTCGCTGTGGGTGGCGGCGGCCGAGGAGCCCGTCCTCGTGCGGGTCCAGAACGTGCAGCACCTCGCCACGCCGATTCGCGCACAGCTCGCGGAGCCGGTGTCGGCGCTCGAGCTGGCCGGCCTCCTGCATCCCACGCCCGCGGTGGGAGGAGAGCCGTGGGAGGCCGCCCGTCCGCTCGTGCCCGCGCTCGAGGGGCTCGACCGCGGCTGGTACGCGGGGCCGGTGGGGTGGACCGACCTCGCCGAGGACGGGGAGCTGTGCGTGGCGCTGCGCTGCGCGCTCGTGCGCGGGTCGGTGGGCCATCTGTACGCCGGGGACGGGATCGTGCGCGGGTCCGTGCCGGCCGAGGAGTTGGCTGAGACCGAGATGAAGCTGGCCGCGCTGCTTCCGCTCCTGTCGTAGTGACCGCCGGGCCTGCCGTCGCGGCGGCATCGACCGCCGCGCCGGTCCAGGCGCCCGGAAAAGGCGTGCTTCTCGCCGGGCGGCCGGTGCCCGCCGCCGTCCTCGGTGCGCTGGCCATTGCCTTCTCGGCCATCCTCGTGCGCCTGGCCGCGGAGGCGCCGGCCACCGCCGCGGTGTTCCGCTGCCTCTACGCGCTGCCCGTGCTGGCCGTGCTGGCCGCCGTGGAGCGCCGCCGCCTCGGGTCGCGTACGGCCCGTCAGCGCCGCCTCGCGCTCGCCTCCGGGGTGTTCCTCGCGATCGATCTCGTGGCCTGGCACTACTCGATCGAGGCCGTCGGCGCCGGGCTCGCCACCGTGCTCGCCAACCTCCAGGTAGTGCTGGTGGCGCTAAGCGCGTGGCTCGCCCTCGGAGAGCGGCCGCGCCCGCGCGTGCTGGTGGCCGTGCCCGTGGTGCTCGTGGGCGTGGTGCTGATCTCCGGCGTGGTGGGGGAGGGGGCCTACGGCGAGGACCCGCCTCTGGGCGTGGCCTTCGGGGTGGGTACCGCGATCGCCTACACGGGCTTCATCCTGCTGCTGCGCCAGGGCAGCCGGGGGTATCCCGGACCCGCCGGGCCGCTGTTCGACGCCACGGTGGCCACCACCGTCGCGGCGCTGGCCATCGGCCTGGCGGTCGGAGACGTCGATCTCGTCCCGAGCTGGCCCTCCCACGCGTGGCTGGTCGCGCTCGCGCTCACCTCGCAGGTGCTCGGCTGGCTGCTCATCTCCACGTCGCTGCCCCGCCTCCCGGCCGCCCTCACCGGGGTGCTGCTCACCGTCCAGCCGGTGGGCTCGGTGGCGCTCGGCGTCCTGCTCCTCGCCGAGGCGCCGTCGGCGTGGCAGGTCGGTGGGGTCGCGGTCATCGTGGGCGGCATCCTGCTGGCCACCGTGCGCCGTCGCGAGGCCGATGCTCGGCGATGACCTCCTCGAGCGCCTGGGCGCCCGCGTGCCGGGCGACCACGCGCGCCAGGTGGCGGCCGAGAGGCTGGCCGAGGAATGGCACCGACACCTGAGCCCGGCCGGCGGGAGCCCCCGAGTGGTGGACCTCGGCTGCGGTCCCGGCGACTCCGTCGACTTCTTCCGTGGCCTGGATCCCGCCGTGCGCTGGACGGGGGTGGACCTCCCGGAGTCCCCCGAGGTGGCCACCCGCGTGCGCACCGACGCGGAGTTCCTCGCCTTCGACGGGGTCTCCATCCCGCTCGAGGACGGGGCCGCCGACCTCGTGTTCTGCAAGCAGGTGCTGGAGCACGTGGAGCGACCGGCGCCCCTGCTGGTCGAGGTCGCCCGTGTGCTGGCGCCCGGCGGACACCTGGTCGGATCGACCTCGCAGCTCGAGCCCTACCACTCGCTCTCGCAGTTCAACTACACGCCGGTGGGGCTCGCCCGGCTGTTCGAGGAGGCCGGCCTCGAGACGCTGGAGCTGCGTCCCGGCATCGACGCGCTCACGCTGATCGTCCGGCGCGGCCTCGGAAGCCCCCGGCTCTTCCTGCGCTGGTGGGCCCGGGAGTCCCCGCTCAACCGTGCCATCGACCTCTTCGCTCGGGCACGCCGCCTCGAGACCCGGCAGGCCAACGGCCTCAAGCTCATGTTCTGCGGGCAGTTCGGCTTCGTGGCCCGGCGCCCAGCCAGATGAGCAGGGCCCGGCAGGCCGGCTAGCGCGGCCGGGCCGGGGGCCGCGGCACCTCGTCGGGCAGCAGGGGGTCGAGGGCCAGGCCCAGCAGCCCGAGCACGAGCGTCGCGCCGCCGGCGACGATCAGCGCGCCGCTCAGGTAGGTCATCGCCAACACGGCCCTCTGCTTCCCCGGGCTCGAACGGCCGCTCCACCGCGTGTGGTCGAACCAGTCGAACGTGGCCTCGCGCCCGCGCAGCCGGGCGGCCAGGAAGTCGGCCCCGGCGAACAGGGAGAAGGCCAGGACGCACCAGAAGAGGGTGAGGAGGATCAGGAGGAACGTGATCACGAGACCAGAGTGTCCTCGAGTCGCCGGCTCACCGCGGCCAGCACCTCGCGGTGGCGATCCACGTTCTCACGGCGATTGGCGCGGACCTCGACCAAGCCCGGCCGCGCGATCGCGGCGCGAACCTCCTCGACGGTGCTCGCGAGGGTGTGGGCCATGCCCGCCAATGCGGCCACCTGCGCGAGGTCGACCTCGTGGGGCGTCGCGATGTGCGCCTCGAACCGCACCCGATCTGCGTGCGCGGCCACGGGGAGGAAGTCGAAGATCCCTCCACCCCCGTTGTTCAGGCAGACGATCGTCAGCTCGATCCCGTGGCGGGCGCCCAGCAGGAGGCCGCCGATGTCGTGGAGCAGCGACAGCTCGCCGATCAGCAGGTAGGTCCGGCTCGTACGGTCAGCCGCGGCGGCCCCCAGGGCGGAGGAGACCGTTCCGTCGATGCCGTTGGCGCCCCGGTTCGCCAGGAAGCGGATCGGGGTGGCCACCGAGGGGAAGAACGTCTCGACGTCGCGGATCGGCATCGACGAGCCGATCCACACGGTGCTCCCCGGCTCCGCCACCTCCGCGAGTGCGGCGAGCGCTCGGGGCTCGAAGGGATCGGGCGCCTCGTCGAGCGCCGCGGGCACGAGCGCGTCGGCGCGGCGCCACGAGTCGAGCCAGCCGGGATCGACGGCGTTCGAGCTCTCACCGAGCGCCTCCGCGAGCGCGCGGCACAGCGTCCCGCCCGGCGCCGCCACGAGCCGGTCGGCCTGACGGGTGGGCTCGTGCCAGGCGACGTCGGGATCGGCCACCACCTGGCGCTCGGCCCCCGCGAGCCAGGCCCGCAGCGCCTTCGAGGTCGGGGTGTCGCCGACGCGTAGGACGAGGTCGGGCCGGTGGGCGGCGGCGAACGCATCGCTGCGCAGCAGCGCGTCGTAGTGAGCGACCACGTGCGAGCGGTCGTGGGCGCCGCACCGCGTGCCCGAGGTGGGCTCGGCCAGTAGCGGCCAGCCCGCGGCGCGCGCGAGCGCGACGGCCGCATCCGGCAGGCCGAGCTCGGTGGTGGGACCGCACACCAGTGCCC
>JACCZP010000413.1 GCA_013695885.1 Thermoleophilaceae bacterium
CCCCGCCGCGGCTTTGAGCCGGTCGAGTGCCTGCGGTCCGACGACGCGGAAGCGCCACGGGTTGGTCAGGTTGTGGTTCGGGGCCCACCGGGCGAGCTCGAGCAGCTCGTCGAGCGTCTCGCGATCCACCGGCTCGCGGCCGTAGACCTTGTGCGTCCGGCGCTCGCGGATGGCGGCCTCGACGTCCATGACCCCGGGCGAACCTAGACGACCAACGAGCCGCGCGCGCGATCCCGATGCGCGAGCCCCGCGGGCGCTGCGGTTCGCGGTGTGAGCGGCGACTCAGCCTGGGCGCAAGCGCACCTCGAAAAGCAGATAGCCGCTGTCGGTTCGAAGCGAGGAGACGGAGATGCTCAGGCGCGTCTCGCGCCCCAGGCGGGGCAGCGGTCGCGCACGCCAGTGCTGGCGCTCCGGGTCCATGGGCGTCGCGTCGGCCGCGTAGCGCAGCCGCCGGGCGCCGGGGATGAGAGGCCTCACGAACACGGTCGCCGCTCCCTCCCCGGTCACGATCGTCAGCGGCTCGCCGGCGCGCACATGCAGTATGTGCGCGGGCCGGCGGCGACGCGGGCTGCAGGGCGGCGCCACCGCTCTGGATTCCGCCGCCCCCGAGGCGGAGCAGTCGAGCACGAGCACGGCCCGCACCGTGCGGCCCCCGGCGCTCACCGCCATCTGCCGCAGGCTCCCTGAGCGGGCGACCTCAGCCGGCACGGGGTCCTCGCCGGCGGCGCCGAAGCGGTAGGCGCAGCCGGTGGCGGCGCCGGTCACCGCGAGGATCGCTATCGCGATCGCCGCCACGGAGGCACTGCGGACGGCAGTGGGACGTCGGGATGCTCTGAGCAAGAGTCCTTTCCGGGGACGAGATCGCTTCACGTGCACTATGCCGATCCCGACGAATCCATCACGCCACGGACGGAGATCGCGCTTCGGCTCGCTCGCCCTATCGACCTTACTCCGGGTAACCTTCCGCAGCTGCGGGTACCGTGCCCGCGTCCTCGTCCCCGGAGAGCCTGAGGTCACGCGTGAGTAGACCCTTCCCAACCGCGCCCTTCATGCCGTGTTCGGCCGCATCAACCGGCGGAGGCAGTGGCACGAGCTGCCGTTCCCGATCTCGCTGCTGAACCTGCTGTCGCTGCGGCTCGACCTGCGCGACAAGAACCTCTTCGACTCGAGCGAGAAGATCCAGGAGCACGGCACCGAGGAGCCGCCGGCCGAGGCGCGCACCGCCCGTACGCCCGAGGGCCTCTGGAACGACCTGAACGACCCGGAGATGGGGTCGAGCGGAAGCTCGTTAAGCCGCAACATCGATCCCCGACGGGTCCGGCCGGAGAAGCCGCCGCGGCTGTACGACCCCAGCCCGCGCAAGGTCTCCCTCGAGCTCATGACCCGGGACGAGTTCAAGCCTGCCACGACCCTCAACGTGCTCGCGGCGGCCTGGATCCAGTTCGAGAACCACAACTGGTTCTTCCACGGGCGCGGCGAGCCGGACCAGGTGCTCGAGGTGCCGCTCGAGCCCGGCGACGCCTGGCCCGAGGGCGACCCGATGTACATCCGGCGCACGGTCTCGGTCCCTGCGCACCACGGCGGCGCGAGCGGTGATCGCAGCGGCAGCGCCGGCTCGAGCGCCGGGCGGAACGGCGGCGGTCAGTCCCAGGCGAACGGCAACGGGTCGATCGACTACGGCAACACCGAGACGCACTGGTGGGACGCCTCGCAGCTCTACGGCTCGAGCCAGGAGCGCCAGAACACGGTGCGCTCCTTCAAGGACGGCAAGCTCGTGCTCGGCGAGGACGGACGGCTGCCCGACGACCCCGAGCAGTCGGGCGTCGATCTGACCGGCTTCAACGAGAACTGGTGGTTCGGGCTCTCCTGCCTGCACTCCCTGTTCGCCAAGGAGCACAACGCGATCTGCGACGTGCTGAAGAGGGAGAACCCGCGCTGGACCGACCAGCGGCTGTTCGACACCGCATGGCTCATCAACTCCGCGCTGATGGCGAAGATCCACACCGTCGAGTGGACGCCGGGGATCGTCAACAACCCGGCGCTCTGGGCGGCGATGAACGCCAACTGGTCGGGCGTGCTCGGCCAGACCATCAAGAACGCGTTCGGCCGCCTCGGCGACTCCGAGCTCTACAGCGGGATCATGGGCTCGCCGCAGGAGCACCACGGCGCGCGCTTCCAGCTGACCGAGGAGTTCGTATCGGTCTACCGGATGCACCCTCTCATCCCCGACGACTGGCGGCTCTACTCCGTGGCGTCGGGGCAGCTGCTCGACGAGCGCGAGTTCGTAGAGCTCCAGGGGGCCAACACCCGCCCGTTCATGGACGGGTTCGACATGGGCGACCTGATCTACTCGATGGGCGTCGAGCACCCGGGCGCCATCACCCTCCACAACTACCCGAAGGCCCTCCAGGAGCACCGGCGCATCGACGGAGAGCTGATGGATCTCGCGACCATGGACATCATCCGAGACCGTGAACGCGGCGTGCCCCGCTACAACGACTTCCGCGAGGAGATGCGGATGCCGCGGGTGCGCTCCTTCGACGAGCTCACTCCTAACAAGCAGTGGGCCGAGCAGATCCGCCGTGTCTACGGCAACGACATCGACAAGGTGGATCTCCAGGTGGAGATGTACGCGGAGCCGCTGCCGCCCGGGTTCGGCTTCTCGGACACCGCGTTCCGGGTCTTCATCCTCATGGCCTCGCGCCGCCTGAAGAGCGACCGCTTCTTCACCACGGACTTCCGACCGGAGGTCTACACCAAGACCGGCATCGACTGGGTGAACAACACGAAGATGAAGGATGTGCTGCTGCGCCACCACCCCGAGCTGACGCCCGCCCTCGAGGGCATGCCGAACGCGTTCCTGCCGTGGCACCGCGTCGGCGACGGCGAGAGCCCTGACGGCAAGCTCGGCAAGCGCCTCGCGGGCACGCGGCGGGCGCTCTCGGCCATCGGCTCGTGAGCGCCGGCGGCGCGGACGGGCGGGAGGCCGGACTCCCCGAGGCCTCGCTCGTCGAGAGCGTCGGGGTGGCGCTCACCGGCCTGCTGCCCACGATCGCGCGGGGGCTGTTCGCTCCGCGGCCGGTGGTCAGCCGCGTCCTGGGTGCGCTCGACATCGATCGGCGGGCCATCTCGGCGCTCTCCTCGCTGCGTCGGGAGCGAGGAGGAGAAGGCGCCCGCCTGTTCGGCGGCCGGCTGGTGGTGCTATGGGGCACCCAGGCCATCCGCGAGGTGCTCGACCGCTCCGCCGGCCCCTACGCCGCCGACGCCGGCGCCAAGGGCAAGGGCATGAGCCACTTCCAGCCCGACGCCCTGACCATCTCGCGCGGGGCGCAGTGGCGCGACCGCCGCGTGTTCAACGAGTCGGTGCTCGCCGCCTCCGAGCGGGTGCACCCCATGGCCGAGCGGTTCCTGGCGGTCGTCGGCGAGGAGGTCGAGCGGCTGCGAATCGGCCGCGAGCTGGACTGGGACGAGTGGGAGGGCCTGTTCGACCGGGTGACCCTGCGGGTGATCTTCGGCGACCGCGCCCGCGAGGACCAGAAGCTGACGCAGGGGCTGAAGGACCTCATGGCCGAGGCCAACCGGCTCGTGGGCCTCAGCAAGGGCGGGACGTACTTCGACTTCTACGGCCGGCTCGAGGGCTACCTGATCGACCCCGAGCCGGGCAGCCTGGTGGCCCGCTTCGCCGACGCCCCGCAGACCGACGACACCCGCGTGGCCCACCAGATCCCGCACTGGATATTCGCGATGCGGGGCACGCTCGGCACGATCACCTACCGCACGCTCGTGGCCATCGTCGCGGACCCCGACGTGGAGCGCCGCGTACGGGAGGAGCTCGCCGACGCGGATCTCTCCGCGCCCTCCGCTCTCAACCGCCTCGACTACCTCGAGGGCTGCCTGCAGGAGGGCATGCGCCTGTGGCCGACCACTCCGCTGCTGGCCCGGGAGACCACCGAGGAGGTCACACTCGCCGGCGAGCGGATCGACGAGGGCGCGCAGGTCGTGATCCTCAACACCTTCAATCACCGCGACGGCGAGACCGTGCCCCGCGCCGATGAGCTCTGGCCCGAGCGCTGGACGGGCGGCGACCCGGACCCCTACCGGTTCAACCACCTGAGCCACGGGAGCCAGGACTGCCCGGGGGGACCGCTCGTGTCGCTGCTCGGCAAGGCGGTACTGACGCGGGTGATCGAGCGCTACGCGCTGACGCTGCTAGAGCCGGACCTGCCTGCCGGCGAGCCGCTGCCGCTCACGCTCGATCCTGTGGACGTGCGCCTCGGGGTTGCCGAGATCGAGTCGACCGGGGGCGAGGTCTAGATGCCGAGCTCCCGCATCTGCTGAACCGACCCCGCGTGACCTCGGTCGCCCGCACCTTCGCGCAGTAGAGGTAGCCTTCCGGTGGCGTACGCCGGAACAGCGTCCTCGGGGGGAGGTCCGCAGTGCCTGACACCAAAGGCGACCAAGGCGCGAAGGCCGAGGAGGGCGATGGCCGCGCGGCCGAGGCCGACAGCCCCGCTCAGGAGGACGGGAAGTGGCACATGGTGTCCCGAACGCCGCAGGACACCGGAGCTGCCACGGCTTCCGAGGGCCAGTCAGCGCAACAGGGCGCTCCTCCCGCCGAGCAGGGCTCCGAGGTCGTCGAGGGCGAGTCCGCGCAGGAGACGGCCCCGCCCGCGGAGAGCGAGGGCGAGCAGCCGGCGACGCCTCCGCCCACGGAGAGCGAGGGTGAGTCGGCGCCGGAGACGCCCCCATCCGCGGAGAGCGAGGGCGAGTCCGCGCCGGAGACGGCCCCGCCCGCGGAGAGCGGCGCGGCCGAGGCCGACCGCTCCGCTCAGGAGGACGGGAAGTGGCACATGGTGTCCCGAACGCCGCACGACACCGGAGCTGCCACGGCCTCGGAGGGCGAGTCCGCGCAACAGGGCGCTCCTCCCGCCGAGCAGGGCTCCGAGCGCACCGAGGTAGTCGAGGGCGAGTCGGCGCAGGAGACGGCCCCGCCCGCGGAGGGTGAC
>JACCZP010000414.1 GCA_013695885.1 Thermoleophilaceae bacterium
GCCAGCGCCCGAGGTTGGCCGAGGACCATCCGTCGGGTGAACCGGGCTCGTAACCGGGCGAGACGATGCGGCAGGCCGCCACGTCGGCGGGCAGCCGCGCTACGGCCGGCGCCGCATCCGCGCTCAGCCCCGCGATGTAGTCGCCGTCGAGCTTGCCCGTGCGTTCGAATCGCTCGACGTTCCCGGCGGCCACGAGACCGTCGGGGTTGACGAGGTTGAGGCCGAGCAGCGCGAGCGCGCTGAGCGCGACGGTCGCACGTGCGAGCCAGGCGCCCCCGCGAGCCGCACCGGCCACGAGGAGGAGGACGAACACGCCGCCGAGCCAGAGTGCGAAGGCATGGCCCGCCACCCGCGCGCGGGTGTACCCGAAGGCCTCCTCGTAGAGCCCGAGGCGGTGGAGGGCGGAGGCGAGGATGGCGAGCGTCGCCACGCACAGACCTCCGAGGAGCAGCCGCAGCCACAGACTCTGGTGCCCTCGACCCCGCTCGGCCAGCCGCATGAAGATCGCGATGACTCCAAGGGTGAGCGCCGCCGCGGCCACGAGCTGGCCGAAGCCCTCCCGGGCGTGCTCGGCGTAGGTGAGCCCCGCCGTGGCAAGGACCCGGTCGTGACCGGCGACGAGCACCGCCGCCTGGAGGGCCACGAACGCCGCGAACAGGCCGTTGAGCAGGACGAGCGGAACACCCCACTCGACCGGGGAGAGACGGCGCGTCCCGCGCTCGGACCGGACCGCTCGCAGGTCGATCGCCGGTATCCGGCCCGGGCGTACGGGGCGGGCCCACGCGTAGGAGGGGCCGGCGAGGACCAGCGCGCCGCACAGCGCCACCGCGAGGCCGAACATGAGCACCTGGCCGGGAACCAGGGACAGGTCCCACTCGGGGATGACGTCGGGGACGAGCCGCGCAAAGGCCGGGTCGGCACTCGCGAACAGGCCACCGAACACCGCGAGGAGCACCCCGCCGAACGCCAACCCCCGCAGTGCCGGCACCAGGCGGCGCGCCGGCATCGCCGGCGTGGCGCGGGCCACCGAGCGCGCCACGAAAGGCGTGGCCGCTCCGAGCCGGCCGAGCACGGCCGTGGTGCCACGGGCAAGCGCGCCGAAGCCCTCCCCCCGCGCAGCCACGGCGAGCGACCCGAGTGCGAGCGCCGCGAGTAGATCGATGGCTATCAGCCAATCCGCGTCGCGGATCGCGACCATCCCGGCCAGCCCGACCGCCGCGAGCGCCATGCCGACCGACCACAGCGTCCACCGGCGGGGACGGGCGCTGGCCACCGCAACGGCCATGCCGGTGCAGGCCAGAGCCGCCCCGAGCCCGAGCTCGCCCCCGGGCACGGTGGCCGCGGCCAGCAGGCCGGCCCCCACCGCGGCCACGCCGAAGTGGGCTGGGCCGGCGGCCCTCACCTTCCGGCTCCGGGCAGCGACACCACCATGCGGCACCCGTGCGGCTCGCCGGGCTCCACGCGGATCCGTCCCTCGTGCAGCTCGACGATCCACCGGGCGATGGACAGCCCGAGCCCGCTGCCCCCGTCGCTCGCCGCACGCGCGGCGTCCGCGCGGTAGAAGCGCTCGAACACGCGCGGAGCCTCCTCCGCCGGGATGCCCGGGCCCTCGTCGGCCACGACGATCTCCACGCCGCGGCGATCCCCGTCCGGCCGGGCGAGCAGCGTGACCTCGCCGTCACTCGGAGAGTGGCGCACCGCGTTCTCGAGCAGGTTCGCCAGCACCTGGTGCATGCGCTCGGGATCGCCCTCGGTCGAGAGCTCCTCGGGCTCCACCGACACCGACACGTGCAGTTGCGCCTTCTCGAGCTGGCGGGCGTGGAGGCGCGACTCGTCGGCGGCCTGCTCGAGGAGCGCGCGGAGCTCGAAGGGGCGTCGCTCGATCCTTAGGCCGCCCGACTCGAGCCGCGAGAGATCGAGGAGCTGGGCCACGAGCCGGCCGAGGCGGCGCACCTGGACCAGCATGGTCTGGATGGTCTCGGAGTCGGCGTCGTCCACGCCGTCGGCAAGGTTCTCGAGCACAGCCTGGAGCGCCCCGATCGGGGTGCGCAGCTCGTGCGAGACGTTGGCCACCAGATCACGGCGCTCGCGGTCCATCTCCGCGAGGTCGGCGGCCATCGCGTTGAAGGCGCGGGCGAGCTCGCCCACCTCGTCGCGCGAGGAGGCCGTCACCCGGAGCCCGTACTCCCCGCGGGCCATCGCCCTCGACGCCGCGGCCATCTCGCGCAGCGGCGAGGTCATGCCGCGAGCGAGCACGGGCACCATGGCGAGGGCGATGAGCGACGCCGCCACCCCACACGCGAGCGGCGAGAAGCCCGCGCGCACGCCGAGGACCCCGACGGTGGCCGTGACCGCGACCGCGACCAGGATGACCACGCCGAGCTTGACCTTGATCGAGGTGAGGGAGTCGAGCGGCCTCACCGCGGGGCGGCTTCGAGCGCGTAGCCCACGCCGTGCACGGTGCGCACGAGCCCTGCGCCGAGCTTGCGGCGGAGGGCTCCCACGTGCGAGTCCACGGTCCGCGCGCCGAGCGCCTCGTCGTAGCCCCACACGTCGGCCATCAGCTGCTCGCGCGTGTAGACGACTCCAGGGCGGGTGGCCAGGCGGCGCACGAGCTCGAACTCGATCGGCGTGAGGTGGACCTCCGCCCCCTCGACGAACGCGCGCCGCGCGTCGAGGTCGAGCTTCAACACGCCGGCGTGGAGGAGATCGCGCTCCGGCGCCGCGGTGCGCTCGGCGCGGCGCAGCAGGGCTCGTATCCGGGCGACGAGCTCGCGGGGGCTGAACGGCTTGGTCATGTAGTCGTCGGCGCCCACGCCGAGGCCGATCAGCAGGTCGGTCTCCGAGTCAAGGGCGGTGAGCATCAGCACCGGCACCTCGCGCTCGGACTGGATGCGCCGACACACCTCGACCCCGTCGAGGCCCGGCAGCATGAGGTCGAGCACCACGAGGTCCGGCCGCAGCCGCCGGCAGAGCTCGACGCCTCCCGGTCCGTCTCCGGCGGTCTCCACCGCGAAGCCCTCGCTCTCGAGCCGCGCCGCCACGGCCCCGGCGATGGTCTCCTCGTCCTCGATCACCACCACCGTTCGACCGGTCACGCGGCCAACCGTAACCGCGCGATGTGGCCGCTCAGGCCGGGGTTCGTGGAGATTGTGTGGAGGTGCTCGGAGTGCCTTTGGCGAAGGACCGCGCGCCGGCGCCTACGGGCGCCGCACGCCGGCGACGGTGAACGGCAGCCGGGGCGGGCGCATGGCGTTGCGGGCGTCGAACTGCGAGTTGACCACCAGCAGGCGCCCGGC
>JACCZP010000415.1 GCA_013695885.1 Thermoleophilaceae bacterium
CCACCAGCAGGCCGGCGATGGCGAGCCCGCGCATACGGCGGATGCGCTCGCGGAGCTCGTCGGTCTCGGCAGCCAAGTAGGGCTCGACCACGTCCTCGACCGATGCGTAGCCCTCGCGCGAGCGTCCGGCGGGCTCGCTTCGCGCGGCCTCCCGCGGACCGGGTCCCGGACCCGAACGGGGACCCGGCTGCTGGCCGGGCGCTCCGCCGGGACGGGCTCCCGTAGAGGGCTGGACCCGGGTCGGATCCTCACCCGGCGCCGGCTCACCGGGCCGGCCGGGCCCTCCCTCGTCTCCCCTGCCCTCCATCGCGCCCGCAGGCTACCGCCCGGCGCGGACGGGTGGCCTCCTCCACTCCTGACGGTCCCCTCGGTGGTTCGTGGTTCGATCGCCGGCGCATCGGGGTTCGACCTTGACCGCGATCAGCCCGGAGACCCGAACGCCCGGTACCACAGCATGGCGATCAGGCTCTTGGCGTCCCGGCACCCGGCGATCACGAGGTCGAGCTCGGCGAGGGGAACCGTCACGATCTCGATCCGCTCGTTCTCCTCCGATTCCGCGCTCTCGTCGTAGAGGTCGGTGGCCTCGTAGACGTGCATCTCCTCGTCGGAGAATCCGGCCGACGGGTAGAAGCTGGTGAGGTGGCGCCAGGTGCGGGCCCCCTTGCCGATCTCCTCGGCCAGCTCGCGGCGGGCGGTCTCCAGTGGGTCCTCGCCCTCCACGTCCAGCTTGCCGGCCGGCACCTCGAGCAGGCGCTCGCCCACCGGCTCGCGGGGCTGGGCGACCATGAACAGGCGCTCGCCGTCGTGGGCCAGTACGGCGACGGCTCCCGGGTGCACGACGATCTCGCGCTCGACCTCCTCGCCGTCGTCGTGGAGAAAGCGATCGACCCGGACACTCACCATGCGCCCGGCCCAGACCTCCTCGCCGCCGGTGCGTTCGAAGGTCATGCGGCGGCTCCTGCGGCGCTCCGGGCCACGATCGAGAGGCAGACGTCGAGCATGCGCTCGAGGGCGTCCACGCTGACCTGCTCATCGGGCTCATGGTTGCGCTCGGTGCCGTTGGCCACGTTCACGGTCGGGAGCCCGGCCGCGTTCAGCACGTTGGCGTCGCTGCCCCCGCCGGTGGCGATCGACACCACCTCGATGCCCTGGTCCTCGAGCGCCGCCGCCGCCGCTCGGACCGGCGCTGAGCCGCGCGTCAGCCGGTAGCCGCGGAAGAGCTCCTCCACCCCGGTGTCGACGTCGCACTCGTGGTCGCCCGCCCCGGCGGTCAGGGCATCGACCATCTCGGAGGCCAGGCCGCTGGCCTTGTGATGGTCGAGCGAGCGGGCCTCGAGCTCGATCCGGCAGCGCTCGGGGACCACGTTCGCCGCGGTGCCCCCCTCGATGCGGCCGACGTTGGCCGTGGTCTCGGGGTCGAGCCGGCCGAGCCGCAGCGCGTCGATGCTCGCGGCGGCGGCGGCGATCGCGCTGCGCCCGTGCTCCGGTCGGATGCCGGCGTGCGCCGCCCGGCCGTGAAAACGCGCCTCGATGCGGTAGTACGTGGGCGCGGCGAGGACGATCTCGCCGATCGGCGAGGCGTGGTCGAAGACGAAGCCGATATCGGCGGCGAGGCGCGCGCGGTCCACGGCCTTGACGCCGGCCAGGGCACGTTCCTCGCAGGTGGTGAAGAGGAGCTCGAGGCCGGCCGGAGCCCCGCCGTCCGCGACCATGCGCCGAGCGGTGGCGAGGATCACCGCGACCGCCGCCTTGTTGTCGGCGCCGAGGATGGCGTCGTGGCGGTTGACGAGCAGGCCGTCGCGACGCTCGACCTCGACCGGACCCTCGAGGGGAACGGTGTCGAGATGGGCGCAGAGCAGCACGGTGGGAGCCCCGGGCGGCCCCGGGATGCGGGCCAGAAGGTTTCCCGCGTTCGACCCGGTCTCGGATGACGAGGCGTCCTCCTCGACCTCGAGGCCCATGTCGCGGAGCTCGGCCGCCACCGCATCGGCCATCGCGCGCTCGTCGAGCGACGGGCTCTCGATCTCGCACGTCCGCACGAAGAGCTCGATCAAGCGGTCGCGCTCCTCGGCCGACGCACGCGCGGGCATGGCGGTCATCGGCCCCGTCAAACGACTACCGCTCGAAGCCGGCCCGACCCGCCCCGACGGGATCCTCGACGCCGTCGCGCGCCGCGACGGCCCCCTCGTCATGTCCGCGTCCGGCGACGAAGGCGGCGCCGATCGGAGCGTCGCCTTCTGCCGCCGCCCGGGCGGCGCGATCGAGCGCAGCGGCCACGAACGCCCGGAAGAGCGGCTGGGGCCGCAACGGCCGCGACTTGAACTCGGGGTGGAACTGCGAGGCCACGAAGAACGGGTGCTCTGGGATCTCGACGCACTCGACGAGGCGCTCGTCGGGCGAGGTGCCGGAGAGGACGAGACCCTGCCGCTCGAGCCGGCGGCGGTAGTGGTTGTTGACCTCGAAGCGGTGGCGGTGGCGCTCGTAGATCACGGGCTCGTCGTACACGGCGCGAGCGCGCGTTCCCTCGTGGAGCTTCACGGGATCGGCACCAAGGCGCATGGTGCCCCCCAGGTCGCGGATCTCCTTCTGCTCGGGCAGGAGGTCGATCACCGGATGGGGCGTGTCGCGGTCGAACTCGGTCGAGCTCGCCCCGGGCATTCCGCACACGTGGCGCGCATACTCGACCACCGCGATCTGCATGCCGAGGCAGATCCCCAGGAAGGGAACGCCGTGCTCGCGGGCGAAGCGCGCCGCGCGCACCTTGCCCTCGATCCCCCGGACGCCGAAGCCGCCGGGGATGAGGATGCCCTCGCAACCGGCGAGCTCCTGGTCGACCTCGGCCTCGTCGAGGGCCTCGGCGTCGATCCAGCGGACGTCGATGGCGGAGCCGTGCTGGAAGCCGGCGTGACGCAGCGCCTCGATGACCGACAGGTAGGCGTCCTCGAGCTGGATGTACTTCCCGACGATGCCGATCCGCACGACCTCGCTTGCCGACGCCGCCTGGCGGACGAGCGCCTCCCACTCGGTCAGGTCGGGGGGGCCGGCCTTCAGGTCGAAGTGGTCGAGCACCTGCCCGTCCACACCCTCGGCGCGGAAGTGCAGCGGCACCTCGTAGATCGACTCGACGTCGCGCGCGGAGATGACCGCCTCGACCGGCAGGTTCACGAACAGCGCGATCTTCTCGCGGATCTCGCGGGCCAGCGGCTGCTCGGACCGGCACATGACGAGGTCGGGCTGCACGCCGATCCGCCGCAGCTCCTGGACCGAGTGCTGAGTCGGCTTGGTCTTCAGCTCACCCGCATGCCCGAGGTACGGGACGAGCGTGAGGTGGACGACCATCGTCCGCCCGCGCCCGGCGTCGACCCGGAACTGCCGCAGGGCCTCGAGGAAGGGCAGCGACTCGATGTCGCCCACCGTCCCGCCGATCTCCGTGATGACGAAGTCGACGTCCTGCGCGTCGGCCACCAGCCGTATGCGCTGCTTGATCTCGTCCGTGATGTGGGGGATGACCTGGACGGTCCCCCCGAGGTAGTCGCCACGGCGCTCGCGGCGGATGACCGAGTTGTAGATCGCGCCGGTGGTCACGTTCGAGCCCCGCGTCGCGTTGGTCCCGGTGAAGCGCTCGTAGTGTCCGAGGTCTAGATCGGTCTCCGCGCCGTCCTCGGTGACGAACACCTCCCCGTGCTGGAACGGGCTCATGGTGCCCGGGTCGACGTTGATGTAGGGGTCGAACTTCTGAAGCGCGACCGAGAAGCCCCGCGCTACCAGCAGGCGCCCGATGGAGGCGGCGGCGATGCCCTTGCCGAGCGCCGAGACGACGCCCCCGGTGACGAAGATGAACCTGGTCTCGGCGTGACGGTCAGGCATGCGGAAGTGCCGCTCTCGAGTGTAGGCATGGTCCGTGGTCGATGGAGGGAAGCTAGCGTCGGAGGCGGACGCGACCGGGTGGCCGCGAGTGCCCGTGGGAGGGTTCGTGCGGGCGCCCGCCGGACCGGAACAACCGGGCTCGAGCGCTGTTGAAGGTGCAGGCGCCGTGACTCGGCGCCATCTGTTCCAAGACGAGCGGGAGGTAGAGAGTGCCTGACGAGACCCAGAGAGCGCGCGGGACCGTGCGCACCCGACCGCGCCGGCGCCTCGCCGCCGTGGCGCTGTCCGCGCTGGTGGCCCTCGCCTCCGCGGTGGTGCTCGCCCTCCCCGGCGCCGCGGCGGGCCAGGAGGAGCAGCCCGCTCCCCCGAAGCCGAGCGGGAACCCGTTCGAGGGAACCGGCGTGTGG
>JACCZP010000003.1 GCA_013695885.1 Thermoleophilaceae bacterium
CGCCGAGGAGTCGAAGCACCTGTTCGAGGGGGTGGCCCTCGGGACCGATACCTTCGTCAACTTCCTGACCATCCCCGCGTACGACTACATCGATTAGGGAAGGACCCCACGGCATGGAGGCCCGGACGCGAGGGAAAGGCGGCCCGGAAGCGAGCGGGCCGCGCGACGCCCCGGTGGACCCCGATGCGCTCTTCGCCCCACCCTCCACGACGCCCCCGAGGCGCTCGCCCAGTCGGTGCGACGTCCGACGCGCCTCGAGTCGCAGTTTGCGATCGCGTTCTTCGGCGGCGGCGGAGCGCTGACCACCATCGCGTACCTGAACTCGCGGCGGCTCGGGATGTCGTCAGGCGCGTGCGCGGGAGTGCTCGCCATCGGCCTCGTCGGTTGGGCGGTGGCCCTGCTCGTCGGCCTGGCCGGCCTGCGCGTCCTGCTCTACCAGATCGCCGCGATCGCCACCTGGGCGATCCTGCGCACGCGCCAGCGCGAGCCCGACCGCCGCTATCACTACTTCGGGGAGGGCGAGGCGAGCTACGACTCGCTGTTCCTTCCGGGCCTGGCGGCCGTGGTCGGCTTCCGGGGGCTGGAGGCGGCGGCGTTCTGGGGACTGGTGATCGCGCTGGCCTGAAGGGTCACATCACGGGAACGCCCGCAGGCGCGCGAGCATCGAGCGCACCCGTTCGGCGACGTCCTGCGCCTCGAGCCCGAGCCTCGCGGCGATCTCCCCGTCGGGCATGCGCTCCATGAGCAGCTCGAAGACCATCTGCTCTCCCCAGGGGAGGCGGGAGGCCACGCCCTCGATCATGTCGGGCGAGATCGGCGGGAAGAGCGGTGTGCCCTTGGCCACGATCCGTATCGCCTCGAGCAGCTCGTCCGCCGGGGCGGCCTTGTTGGCGAGGCCGTCCGCGCCCGCGAGCGTCGCCGGCACGGCGAGGCTGGCGTCGGCATCGGCCGAGTAGATCAACACCCGCGGCGCGGGATCGAGCTCCTTCAGCCTGCGGCAGAGCATCAGCCCGTCGTCTCCCGGGAGGTGGTAGTCGACGAGCACGACGTTCGGATCCCGGCGCCTTGCCTCCTCGAGCGCCGCCTCGGCGTCCGCGGCGGCCCCGACGGGGATGAGTCCCGGCTCGAGGCGCAGGACCGTCCCGAGCCCCGCACGAAGGGCCGGATGGTCGTCTACGAGCAGTACGCGGATCATGCGCGGGCGGGCAGCGGAACCTCGAGCCGGACCGACGTGCCCTGACCGGCGGGGCTGGGAGAGGCGATCTCGAGCCGGGCGCCGAGGCGCTCGGCTCGAGCGCTCATGGACCGAAGGCCGTGCGAGGCCGGACGCCTCTCCGGCGGCATTCCCTGTCCGTCGTCGGCCACCACGACGGTGAGCTCCCCCGGCCCCCCGTCCAGCTCGACCTCGATCCGGCTCGCGCTCGCGTGGCGGACCGCGTTCGTCATCGCCTCGGATGCCACGCGGAAGGCGTGGACGGCGATGAAGGTCGGCAGATCGGGCGCCTCGCCGTGGACGTCGATGCGCACGTCACCCGCGTTCCCGAGCTCCGCGGCCCGGTCGCGCAGCGCCTGGTGCAGGGGCCGGCCGTCTAGCGGGGTCCCCAGATCGGAGACGCTCGAGTCCATGTCGGCGATGGCCGCGCGGAGCTCGCCCATGGCCTGGTCCACGCCGTCGGACGCCCGCTCGTCCCCGAGCCTCCCGCGCACGGAGCTCAGCACCAGGTGGGAGGCGTGCACCCGCTGCTTGGCGGAGTCGTGCAGGTCGACCGCGATGCGGCGGCGCTCGGCCTCGACCGCTAGGCGCGCCGAGCGCTCCGCCTCGAGCCGCAGCCGCTCCACGAGGTCGGCGGAGTAGGAGAGGGCGAGTGCCACGAGCAGGGGGACCATGAGGTGGGTGGCGAGGCTCTCCAGCAGTGGACTGGCGTCGAGCGTGACGAAGTCGATCCCGGTGCCGAGGCTCACGGCCAGGTAGGCGAGCGTGAAGCCGATCGCGTAGACGAACGCGCGCCGCGAGCGCAGGGATGTGGCCGGCAGCACGAGCGCGGTGAGCGCGAGCAGGTAGAACGGGCTCCGCCACTCCCCCGAGGCCAGGACCAGCCCGAGGACCACGCAGCCGTCGAGCACCCACGCCAGGAGACGACCCTGGAGCCGGGAGCTGCGCACCGCGCCGAGCGTCGACAGCCCTCCGTAGAGCGCCCCGACCGCGGCGAGGATCTCGTCGTAGGGGGTCAGGCGGTGCATGAAGAGCAAGGTGACCGCCACGGCGGTCGCGACGAGGCGAGACGCGGCGAAGAGCCAGAGCCA
>JACCZP010000006.1 GCA_013695885.1 Thermoleophilaceae bacterium
CCAGCGCCGCGGGCATCAAGGCGTTCGTGATCAACGTGGCCGGCGACGTCGGGCTCGTGCTGGGCACGTTCTTCATCCTGCGCGAGACCGGCTCGGTCGACTTCCTGGCGACCTTCGAGGCGGTGCCGGAGGCGTTCGGGCGCAACGACGGCGACCTCGTGGCGGGCTGCATCCTGCTGCTGGTCGGCGCCTTCGCGAAGTCCGCGCAGGTGCCGCTGCACACCTGGCTGCCGGACGCGATGGAGGGTCCGACCCCGGTCTCCGCGCTGATCCACGCCGCGACGATGGTGACCGCGGGCGTATACCTGATCGCGCGCATGCACCCGCTGTTCGAGCAGGCGCCGGCGGCGGCGGACGTGGGCGCGATCATCGGTTGCCTGACGATGCTGATCGCCGCCTCGATCGGACTCGTGGTGACCGACCTCAAGCGCGTGATCGCCTACTCGACGATGTCGCAGATCGGCTACATGGTGATGGCCGTCTCCTCGGCGGCCTACGCCGCCGGGCTGTTCCACCTGATGACGCACGCGTTCTTCAAGGCGCTGCTGTTCATGGCCGCCGGCTCGGTGATCGCCGCGATGGCCGGCAACCAGGACCTCGACCGCATGTCGGGCTTCAAGCGCGTGATGCCGTTCACGTTCGGCTGCATGGTGATCGGCGGCCTTGCGCTGTCGGGCGTCCCGCCGTTCTCCGGCTTCTTCTCCAAGGACGAGATCCTCTCGCTGCTGCTCGCGCGCGGTGACTGGCACATCGTGCTCGGCGTGCTCGGCTACGTCGGCGCGCTGCTGACGGCGATCTACACGTTCCGGATGATCTTCCGCGCGTTCTTCGGCGAGCAGAACGCGGAGGCGCGCGAGCTCGAGCGCGGGCACCTGTTCCACGCGGCCGAGCCCACGAACCCGGCGACCGGCGAGGTGGAGGACACCGACGTCGGCTTCCCGGGTCCCGACCACCACATCGCCGAGCGCGAGGGCACGATGAAGTTCGCGATGGGCACGCTCGCGGTGCTCGCGCTCGTGGGCGGGGCGGTGGGCGTTCCCGGCCTGACCGAGACCCTCGAGACATTCCTCGAGCCCTCCTTCGCCGGCTCGGAGTACCTCGGGCAGCAGCCCTCGCACGCGGCGGAGTGGGTCGGACTCGCGGTGGGCGGCGTGCTCGCGGTGGTGGGAGTCGCCGCCGCGTACGTCGTGTACGTGTCGCGGCCGGGCCTCGCCGGCCGCGCGCAGGAGCGCCTGTCCGGGGTCCACCGCTTCCTCTACCGCCGCTGGTACTTCGACGAGCTCTACCACGCGCTCTTCGTCCGCCCCGGCGCCGGACTCGGGCGCTTCTCGCGCAGCGTGGTGGAGACCGTGCTCGTGCAGGGCCTCTTCGTGGGCGGCACGAGCAGCGCGGTGCGTGCGGGCTCGTCGTTGGCCCGCGCGGTGCAGTCGGGGTACCTGCGCGGCTACGCGCTGCTGCTGTTCGCCGGGCTCGGCGGGCTCGGCCTCTACTTCCTGGTGGTGGCCGGCTGATGCCCGAGCCCTCCCTGCTCGAGATCAACCTCTCGGTGGTCGTCTTCATGCCGCTCGTGGCCGGCGTGATCGCCGTGATGCTGCCCGCGCGCCTCGCCCGCTTCCCGGTGCTGCTGGCTGCGCTCATGGTGCTCGCCTACGCGGTGGTGATGATCGTGGACTACGAGCCGGGACTGCGCGAGCTCCAGTACGACACCTACGCCGAGTGGATCCCGCAGCTCGGCATCTTCTACGCCCTCGGAGTCGACGGGCTGAACCTGTTCCTCGTGGGCCTCACCGCGCTGCTCTGGGTGCCGGCCACCCTGGTGCCCGCCGTGCGCACCCCCGAGCGCCCGCGGGCCTTCTTCTTCCACCTGGCGCTGGCCGAGACCGCGGTGCTCGGCGCCTTCTGCGCGCAGGACCTCGTGCTCTTCGTCCTGTTCTTCGACCTGATGCTCGTGCCCTTCTACTTCCTCATCGGCGGCTGGGGACAGGGCGAGCGGGTGCGGGCCACCACCAAGTTCGTGATCTACACGCTGGTCGGGTCGCTGTTCATGCTGGCCGGGGCGGTGGCGCTCGGCGTGCTCGCCACCGGCCCGGACCAGGAGGTCTCCTTCCTGCTGGCCGACCTCGAGCGCCGCACGCTCGGCTCGGGCGCACAGGCGTGGATCTTCGTGGCCTTCGCGGCGGCGTTCATCGTGAAGATGCCGCTGTTCCCGGTGCACGGGTGGATGCCCGACGCCTACCGCGCCACCTCCATCCCCGTGCTCGTGCTGCTCTCCGCGGTGCTGTCCAAGGTCGGCGCCTACGGCTTCCTGCGCATCGTTCTCCCGCTGCTGCCCGAGGGCGTTGCCCTCTTCCAGGAGGTGGTGATCGTGATCGCCGTGGTGTCGATCCTCTACGGCTCGGTCGTCGCGTTCGCCCAGGACGACGTGCGCCTGGTGGTCGGGTACTCCTCGGTGGCGCAGCTCGGGTTCATCACGCTCGGGATCTTCTCGCTCGACCCGCTGGGCGCGCAGGGGGCGGTCATGCAGATGGTCAACCACGGGCTCGTGGTGGCCCCGCTGTTCTTCGTGATCGCCGCGGTGTCGGCGCGCGCGCACGGCACCGACTGGCTGCCGCGCATGGGCGGGCTCGCGGTGCGGGCGCCGGTGCTGGCCACGCTGTTCGTGATCGTCGCCTTCGCCACCCTGGCCATGCCCGGGTCACCGAACTTCGTGGGCGAGATCCTCATCCTGTTCGGTGCCTTCGAGACCCACTTCGTCTTCGGCCTGGTGGCCTCGGTCGGCGTGATCCTGGCCGCCGTGTACATGATCCGCGCCTTCCAGCGCGCGATGCACGGCCCGCCCGGCCGCGACGCCGACTCGCGCGAGCTCTCCGGCCTGGACCTCGCGACCATCGCGCCGCTGGCCGCGGTGATCGTCGCCCTCGGCGTCTATCCGCAGGTTGTGCTGTCGCGGACCGAGGGCGCGACGGTCACGCGGATCGACCGCGCGGCGGCCGCGGCGGGTGAGGGCCAGCGTGCCGAGGCGCCCCGCTACCTCTCCGAGGGACGCTGATCGCCGTGCGCGCGCCGACCATCGACTACCTGTCGCTGTCCCCCCTGCTGGCCGTCACCGCCGGCTCGATCCTCTGCCTGATGGCCGGGCTCCTGCGCGCCCGCGTGGTGCAGCGCGTGGTGGTCCCGCTGCTGGCCGCGGCGTCGCTCGTGACCGCCATCGTCCTCGTGATCGTCGTCTGGCGGCCCGGCGACACGCCGCCGCTCGTGTCCGGCGCCCTGGCCATGGACACGCTGACGCTCGCCTCCACGGTCATCTTCTGCGTGGCCGGCCTGGCCACGATCCTGCTCGCGCTGCGCTCCGAGGCGCTGCTCGAGACCGGCGCCGGGGAGTGGCTGGCGCTGATGCTGGCCTCGATCGTGGGGATGATCCTCCTGGCCGGCGCCGAGAACCTGGTGACGCTGTTCCTCGGCATCGAGCTCCTCTCCATCCCGCTCTACGTGCTGTGCGCCACGCAGGCCCAGCGCAGGGAGTCGCTCGAGTCAGGGCTGAAGTACCTGGTGATCGGGTCGGTGGGCTCGGCCACGCTGCTCTACGGCCTGGCGCTGGTCTACGGCGCCACCGGCGCCACCGGCCTTCCGGAGATCGCCGCGGCCATCCGCACCGGCCGCATCGCCGGCGATCCGCTGCTGCTCACCGGCATCGCGCTGTCGGCCGCCGGCCTCGCGTTCAAGGGCTCGGTCGCGCCGTTCCATCAGTGGACGCCCGATGTCTACCAGGGAGCGCCCACGCCGGTCACGGCGTTCATGGCGGTGGCCACCAAGGCGTCGGCGTTCGCCATCTTCCTGCGGCTCTTCGACTCCGCCTTCCCCTCGGCGCAGATCGCCTGGGGTCCGGCTCTGGCGGCGCTCGCCGTGACCACCATCCTCATCGGCAACTTCGGGGCCATCACCCAAGACTCGCTCAAGCGGATGCTGGCATGGTCGGGCGTGGCCCAGGCCGGATACCTGCTCGCCGGGGTGGTGGTGGGCACGCGGCTCGGCCTCGAGGCCACGATGTTCTACCTGGCGGTGTACCTGCCGATGAACGTGGCCGCGTTCGCGGTGATCGCGGCGCGCGAGCGGGTCTCCGAGCACGGCGACGACATCCGCTCCATCGAGGGCCTCGCCGCCGCGAGCCCGGCGCTGGCCATACCGATGACGGTGGCGATGTTCGCGCTCGCCGGCTTCCCGTTCACCGGCGGGTTCATCGGCAAGTTCCAGCTCATACGAGCCACGGTCGAGGGCGACTACGCGTTCCTCGGCGTGGCCATCGTCGTGGGCTCGATGATCTCGCTGGTCTACTACCTGCGTGTGGTGGCCGCCATGTGGATGGGTCCGTTCGAGGTGCGCCTGCCCACCGGTCGCCTCGCGCGCCCGGTCGCCGGGTGGTCGCCCGAGGCCGACGCCCGCGCCCAGCCCGAGGTGACCGTCGTGGCTGTGACCATGAGCGCGCTGATCATCGCCATCGGCATATGGCCCGAGCCGCTCTTCCAGGCCGCGGAGATGGTGGGCACGTC
>JACCZP010000179.1 GCA_013695885.1 Thermoleophilaceae bacterium
CGTGAACGGCGGATCGGTCGGCTTGGCGATGGTGACCGTCCTGCCGATGCGCGTGGCGCCGAGGGCGTCGACGCACAGCAGGTAGAAGTCCTTGCCGGTCGGCGACGCGGCGCACGCGCCGGCGCGCCCGCGGGGAGCTCGGGGCGGTGGCCGTCCTCGTAGAGCGTGTCGAGGGAATCGAGCAGCGAGGACGCCCAGAGCCGCGCCTCCTCGGAGCTCTCGAGGTGGCCCTCGGTGGCACGCGACTCGGGGCCGGTCTGCTGACCGAGCAGGAAGTCGGCGAGCTGCCCGCGCCACTGAGGGTCGACGCTCCGGGCGGTGGCCGGCGCCAGCTCGACGAGCGCTTCGCGGGCCAGCTCGCGGACCCGGGGCACGGGCATGCCGAGCATCCCCGAGATCTCGTCGTAGGTCTGTCCCCGGCGCAGGACGAGCTCGATGATCGCTCGCTGCCTGGGACCGAGCTGGTCGAAGGTGGCCATGGGAGCGGGAAGGGTAACCGGGCGTACGGTCGGGAGGCCCACCGGGCGCCTCGCGCGACCCGGCACTCGCCGGCCGCACGCGCGAGGTTCGGAGACAGCCTCCTAGCGGGGCAGGGTCGCCTGGCGCGCCCGGTAGCGGTTGGTGATCGGCAGGCGCCGGTCGCGCCCGAACGCCCGCGCCGAGATCCGCACCCCGGGCGGTGCCTGGCGGCGCTTGTACTCGGCACGGTCGACCATCTCGATCACCCGCTCGACCTCCTCGGCCGGCAGGCCCCGGCGCACGAGCTGGGAGGCGTCGAGGTCCTCCTCCACGTAGCCGGCGAGGATGCGGTCGAGCAGCTCGTAGGAGGGAAGCGAGTCCTCGTCGCTCTGGTCCTCGCGCAGCTCCGCGGAGGGCTTGCGGTCGATCGCCGAACGCGGCACCAGCTCGCGCCCCTCGCGGCCGCCCCGCCACTCGACCAGCCGGTAGACCCAGCCCTTGAGCACGTCCTTCAGCACGGCGAACCCGCCGGCCATGTCGCCGTAGAGGGTCGCGTAGCCCACCGACATCTCGGACTTGTTGCCGGTGGTCAGGACGAGCCAGCCGAACTTGTTCGACAGGGCCATGACCAGGCTGCCGCGGATGCGGGCCTGAAGGTTCTCCTCGGCGATGTCGCGGTCCCGCCCGGCGAAGGGCTCGGCTAGCGCCGAGTCGAACGCCTCCATCGGCTCCCCGATGTCGATCACGTGCAGACGGGCGCGGAGGTTCTCGGCGATGGACAGGGCGTCGGCACGCGTGCCCTCCGAGGAGTACCGCGAGGGCATGACCGCGCAGGTGAGGCGCTCCGCGCCCACCGCGTCGGCCGCCACCAGGGCGGTGAGCGCGGAGTCGATGCCCCCGGAAAGGGCCACCACCACGCCGTCGAAGCCGTTCTTCTCGACGTAGTCCCGCACGCCGGTGACCAGCGCGGCGTAGACCTCCTCCTCGGGGCCCATGACGTCCGCCACCGGCCCGCCCACCTCGCCCGGCCGCCAGGCCGGCTCCACCTCGAGTCGCGCGAGCACGCGCGCGCGTGCCTCGGCCCCGGTCCCGGCGCGCGTTCGGAGCACGGCGCCGCGATGGCGGGCGTCGCGCAGGCGGGCGGCGTCGACGGCACCAGGGTCGATCGTGCACACGGTCAGCGCCTCCTCGAACTGAGGAGCGCGGGCCACCACGCGGCCGTCCTGGTCGATGGCCATCGACTGCCCGTCGAAGACCAGCTCGTCCTGGCCGCCGACGAGGTTGGCGAACAGCACCGTGACCAGCGAGTCGCGGGCCCGCTGGACGAGCATGCGCTCGCGCTGAGCGCCCTTGCCGGCGTGGTAGGGGGAGGCCGAGAGGTTGACCACCACCCGGGCGCCGGCGAGGGCCAGGGAGGTGGCCGGCGGGCCGGGCTCCCAGATGTCCTCGCACACCGTGATCCCCACGCCGACGCCGTCGACCTCGATCAGCGCGGGCTCGGAACCGGCCTGGAAGTAGCGCCGCTCGTCGAACACGCCGTAGTTCGGTAGGTGCATCTTCCGGTAGACGGCCGCGACCTCGCCGTCGGCCAGCACGGCGGCCGCGTTGTAGACGTCGTCGGAGCGCTCGGGAAAGCCGACGACCGCGATGATTCCCTCGCATCCGCGCGCGAGCTCGCGCAGCGCCTCACCCGCGGCGTCGGAGAAGCTCGGGCGAAGGAGCAGGTCCTCGGGCGGGTAGCCGGTCAGCGCCAGCTCGGGGAAGACCACCACGCTCGCGGCCTCCTCGCGCGCCTCCTCGACCATGCCGGCGATGCGGCGGGCGTTGCCCTCGATGTCGCCCACCGTGGCGTTGAGCTGGGCCAGGGCCACCCGCATGAGGTCGGTGCGTGCGCTCATGCTGTGGAGTATCGCGCGCCCGTGCTCGACCCGAGGCCGCCGCGGGCGCCGGGCCCTACTCGCTGAGCGGCGCCACCTCTGCGGCGGTGCAGTCGGCCAGCTCGCGCGGATGCAGCTCGAACACCGAGGCGCCGTCGCCGCAGGAGGCCCACATGGTCTCGAAGCCGAGGACGACCTCGTCGATCACAACCCGCAGACCGTGCCCGAAGGGAGGCACGGCGCCCGGCGCGAACCCGGTGGCCACGCGCACCTCCGACGGGGAGGCCGCCTCGACGTGGGCGCAGTCGAGCACGTCGCAGAGGCGGTCGGGGTCCACCCATCGGGCACCGGAGGTGATGCACACCACCGGCTCGCCGTCGGCCAGGAAGACCACCGACTTGGCGATGCTCGCCGCCTCGCACCCCACGGTGGCGGCGGTCTCCGGAAGCGTGTACGCGGGCCGCGACAGAGTCTTCACCTCGAGGCCGAGGCCGAGCCCTCGTGCTGCATCGACCACCTTCGAGCGCATCAGGCACGCGCCTTGCGCCGCGAGCCGGTCTTCCGCCGCCCACCGCCGTTCACGCTCGACGGCGCCTCGGCAGAGGGACGGTGGAGCCTCACGCCGGAGGCGCGGGCCAGCTCCGCGAGCGAGCCCTCGAGGTCGTCGACGATGTCCTCGAGATCGGGTACCGCGTCGTAGTCGGCGGAGAGGCCGAAGCTCATCCGCCCCGCGTAGGAGACGATGGCCACCCCTAGTGCGACGTTGCTGGCGAGGGGCATCTCGGGAATCATCTCGAGCATCCGGCGGCCGAGGAGGTAGAGCGGCTGCTGCGGGCCGGGCACGTTGGTCACGACGGTGTTGATGAAGCGCTGGCGAGAGGCCAGCCGCGATGCCCGGGAGAGGATCGTGGGCGGGGCGAAGCCGCTCAGCTCGGTCAGGTTGCGCGCCCCCACCGCCTGACCGGACGTCTTGAGATCGTCCATCGCCTCGGAGACGATGGCCAGGCGCTCACGCGGATCGTGCACGCCCACGGGCAGGGGCGCGATGATCCCGGCCACGCGGTTCCCACCTGCCTCCCGGTCATCGTCCGAGCGGATGCTCACCGGCACGAAGGCGTGGAGGTCGAGACCCTCGGTCTCGAGCCCGAGGCGGCGCATGTGCCGTCCGAGACCGCCGGCCACGGTGGCCAGCACGACATCGTTGACGGTGCCGCCGAGAGCGTCCTTGACGGCCTTCAGGTCGGCCAGGGAGGCGCTCATCCAGGAGAAGCGCCGATGCGGCCCGATGGGCGTGTTGTAGGGGCTCGGCGGCGCGGGACGCAGCCCCGCCCACGCCAGCGCGCCGACGCCCACCGCCTGCTGCCAGGCCTCGCCCAGGATCTCGCGGGGACGGGAGAGGAGCCCCGAGGCCGAGCCGAGCAGCGAGCGGGGCGTCGAGGCGCGCTCGGTCACGGCCTCGACGAGCAGCTGGGCGCCCGAGGGGCTCGGGCGCGGAAGCCACGGTCGGCCGGGATCGGGTGGCGCGACCGGGTCGGCGGCGGTGTCGAACAGCACCGACATGAGGTCCACCCCGGCGATGCCGTCGATCAGCGCGTGATGGGTCTTCGATATCACCGCGAAGCGCTCGTCCTCGAGCCCCTCTACGAGCCACAGCTCCCACAGGGGCTTGTCGCGGTCGAGCTGCTGGCCGGCGAGACGGCCGGCGAGATCGCGCAGCTGCGCGTCGCTGCCCGGGGGCGGGAGGGCCGTGCCGCGGACGTGGTAGCCCAGGTTGAGGTGGGGGTCGTCCACCCAGCGCGGGCGGGCGGCGTCGAAGGGCACCCACGCGAGGCGCTGGCGGTAGCGGGGCACGAGGTGCAGCCGTCGCTCGACGCTCTCGAGGAGCTCCTCGTAGGACGGCGCGTCGCCCTCGAATATCAGTACGGCCGCGACGTGCATGTGCGAGGAGTCGTCCTCGAGCGTGAGGAACGACATGTCGAGAGCGCTCAACCGATCGCCGCTCGCCTGCATGCTGCCTCCATGGTCTCGCTCTCCCCGGAGACGCGAGGCTACAGCAGTAGGGTGGCCCGCCGATGCACGCGGACGGACTCATCGCCCCGTGGTACGAGCGCCTCCGCGAGGACCTTCCGCCGCTCGAGCTCCTCGACGCGCACACGCACACCGGGCAGGACGACCCCGACGGGTTCCGCTGCACCGCGGACGAGCTGCTGGCGGCGCTCGACGTGGTGGACGGCCGTGGTGTGGTGTTCACGATGCACGAGCCCTCCGGCTACCGCGCGGCGAACGACCGGGTGCTCGCCGAGGCCGAGGCCTCCGGTGGGCGGCTGATGCCGCTCTGCCGCGTGGACCCGGCGAGCGAGGCCGTGCCCGAGGCCGAGCGATGCCTGGCCGCGGGCGCTCGCGGCATCAAGCTCCACCCCCGTGCGGAGGGGTTCACGCTCGAGCACCCGGCGGTTGAGGGCCTGCTGGCGCTGGCCGACGAGCGCCGGCTGCCCGTGCTGGTGCACGCCGGGCGCGGCATCCCCGCGCTGGGTCGGCACGCTCTGCTCCTGTCGGAGCGCTTTCCGGGTGCCCGGCTCATCCTGGCCCACGCCGCGGTGAGCGACCTGAGCTGGATATGGCGCCACGCGCCCGAGCACCCGAACCTGTTCTTCGACACCTCGTGGTGGAGCCCCACCGACCTTCTCGCCCTGCTCGGCCTCGTGCCGCCCGGCCAGGTGCTGTTCGCGAGCGACGCGCCCTACGGCACGCCGCTCCACTCGGTGCTGCTGGTCATGCGCTGCGCGCTCCAGCTCGGCTACGCCGACGACCAGCTCCGCGCGCTCGCCGGGGGCCAGCTCGAGCGCCTCCTCCAGGGTGAGGACCCGCTCGACCTCGGCCCGGCGGTCGGGATGGGCGAGGAGCGGCTCGACATCCTCCTCGAGCGGGTGTGCGGCCAGCTCTACTCGATGGTGGGCCGGCTCATGACCGGGGCGGACGCCGACGAGCTGATGCCGCTCGCGCGCCTGGCCTGTGAGGTGGGAGAGGACGCGCCACAGTCGCCGGTCTGCCGCTCGGTGCTCGAGCTGCTCGACCTCCACGAGCGCCACGCCGCCGACCTCACCGACGGCGTACGCCTGTTCCCCGGCGTCCACCTCGTGGTGCTGGCCCTCTGTGTGGCTCGCACCCCGGACGTCGGGGTGCCCGCCGCAGGTGAGCACGTGTCGACGGGCGAGCGCGAGCCCTGAGCCGCGGGGCGGCCGGGCGCGAGCGCTTCGCGTCGGGCGGCTCGCTCCTCGGTGGACGCAGCGCACACAGCGCGGGACCGCACCGAACGCGCCGGCCCGGTGTTAGCCGCCCTCGTTGACCTGAAGACATAGCGGCTTGCCGAGTCGCCGACCTCCCAGAGGCCGGCGAACGGGGGACCCACTTCCGCGTCCGACCGGACGCGGGCGGGGCGAGTCGGCCGGTGATCCGGCCGTAGCGGGCGCGCCAAGAGGCGGCGCGGTCGCGAGCCCGACAGCTAACCCCGTAGGCGAGAGCCGAGAAAGGAAGTATCGGTGCCAACCGAATACACGCCCGTGCGCGCGCGCATGCCGCGCCGCTTGGCGGCGCTCGCGCCACTGGCCCTCAGCCTGCTGGTGGCGGCTCCCGCTCCTGCCGTGGCCCAGACCTCCTCCGGACAGGGGACCTCCTCCGGACAGGGGAGCTCCTCCGCGGACGAGCGCCGGGACACCGCCACGAACCTCGACGCGTCCCGGCACGTGCGCCAGGGTGGGCTGGTGACCCTGAGCGGCCGGCTCGCGGGCTCGCGGGCGGGGGGGACCGCCCTCGTCGAGGTGGGGGTCGGGCGTCGCGGATGGACCACCGTCGCTCGCACCACCACCCGGGCGGGAGGGCGCTTCACGGCCTCGTGGCGGCCCCCGCGCCCCGGCCGTTTCCGGGTGCGGGCCCGTCCACTCGGAGAAGCGCTGGCCGCCGGGCGCCGCCTCGTCGACTCCGAGGACGTCAACGTCTACCGCTCCTCGGTGGCCTCCTGGTACGGACCGGGGTTCTTCGGACGCCGGACGGCCTGCGGGCAGATCATCCGACCGAGCACGCTCGGCGTCGCCCACAAGCGCCTGCCGTGCGGCACGCGCGTGACGTTCCGCTACGGCAGCCGCACGGTGACCGTGCCGGTGATCGACCGCGGCCCGTTCGTCGGAGGGCGCGAGTGGGACCTGACCGCGGCCACGCGCCGCTCGCTGGCGTTCCCCTCGACAGGGGTGATCCAGTCCACGCGATGAGGGCGACGGGGTAGGCGGGCGGAGTTAGGCGCCCGCGCCCAACTCGAGCGATAGCTGCGGTTCCCCGAGCGGGGCCGACGACCCCTCGATGTCCAGACCGGCCACCCGCACGCCCAACAGACGCACGGGTGCGGTGGGCGACAGCTCACGGAGGAGGTCGAGTGCCACGCCGCCGACCACGCCCCGCTCGCTCGTCGCGGTGGACAGGGTGCGCGCCCGCGTGAGCGTGGAGAAGTCGGACAGCCTCACCTTGATGCCCACCGTCCGGCCGCGCCCCCCGGAGCGCTCGAGGCGGACGCACAGGTCGTCGCACAGCCGCTCGAGCGCCGGCTCGAGGGCCGGCAGACCCGACAGATCGTGGGGGAAGGTCGTCTCCCGGGACTCGGACTTCGCTGTCCGCGGACCCCCGACGGCTCGCTCGTCCTCGAACCGCGCCAGCGCCGAGAGATGGGCGCCGAGCCGGGGGCCGAACCACTCGCGCAGCGAGTCGGGGGGTGCCGCCGCCAGCACACCGAGGGTGACGATGCCGCGGGCGGCAAGGCGCTCCGCGGTCCGCGGGCCGATGCCCGGCACGAGGCCCGGCGGCGAGGCCGCGAAGCGCTTCCGAGCCTCCTCGCGGCTGAGCACCACGAAGCCGTCCGGCTTCTCCGCGTCGGAGGCGACCTTGGCCACGAGCTTGCTCGGTCCCATGCCGATCGAGCAGGTCAGCCCGGTGCGCGCGGCCACGGTCGCCTTGACCGTCCGCGCCGTGGCCCGCGGCCATCCGAGGTCGGTCAGGTCGAGGTAGGCCTCGTCGAGGCCCACCTGCTCCACCCGTTCCACCTGCTCGCGCACGACGTCCATGACGTCGCGCGAGCGCTCGCGGTAGAGGTCGAAGTCGGGCGCGAGGAACACCGCTTGCGGACAGAGCCGCCGCGCGCGCTCGGCGGGCGTGGCCGAGAACACGCCGAAGCGCCGCGCTTCGTAGCTCGCGGTGGTGACCACCGCCCGCGGACCCGTGCCGGCCACCACCACGGGCAGCCCGCGCAGGTCAGGACGGCGGGCCAGCTCGACGCTCACGTAGAAGGCGTCCATGTCCATATGTGCGACCACTCGGACCCAGTCGGACACGGGTCGACCTTACGTCCGTCGGCCGACGGTCCCGCGGCCACTCGCCGATCCGGTGTTGGTCGCGCCGCCGCCCAATACAACGCCCCCGCGGTGCGTGAACACCCGGGGGCACGGCACCGCTGTAGCGAGCAGCGGTACGGCGCGCACCCTAGTGCGGTGCTCCTGGCCTCAGCCCGAGCGGAGCGGCCGGATGACCGTCTCGGCCACCTCGACGTGGGGCGGCTGCTCGAGCGCGTACACGACCGCGCGGGCGATGTCGTCGGCCTCCAGGGCCTCGCTCGGGCGGTTGTCGAAGAACGGCGTGTCCACCATCCCGGGCTCGACGAGGGTGACCCGTATGTCCTCGCCGGAGACCTCCTGGCGCAGGCTCTCGCCCATGGCGGTGACCGCCCACTTGGTGGCCCCGTAGAGCGACCCCGGGAGGTGGCGACGACCGGCCACCGAGCTCATCAGCACCATGTGCCCGCCGCCCGCCTCGCGGAAGTGGCCGAGCGCAGCCCGAATCGACAGCGCGACGCCGTAGACGTTGGTGTCGATCATTGCCTTCCAGTGCTCGACCGACTCCTCGAGGAACCCGCGCGAGGCGCCGAACCCCGCGTTGGCGAAGAAGGCGTCGAGGCGGCCGAAGCGCTCGACCGCGGTGGCCACGAGGGCCTGCTGGTCCTCCCAGTCGGTCACGTCGCAGCGCTTCGCCACGGCGCGCTCCTCCCCGCCGAGCTCCTGCGACAGGTCGTCGAGCTTGTCCTCGGAACGGGCGGCCAGCACCACCCGCCAGCCGGCCTCCACCGCGCGCCGGGCGCTGGCCGCACCGATGCCGGTGCTGGCGCCGGTGATCACGAGGACGCGTTGGTCGGCCACGACGAAGATGGTTCTAGCAGGCCGGATCGCCGTCGCGGACCGGGGGTGGACATGCAGAACCTCGGTCACGGCACCTCCGGAACAGAGGTGACCGGACTTACGCATGTACACCATGCCTAACCCCGAACACGCCCCGGGGAGGAGTACGTGACAGGGGTTTGGCAGGGTCGAACGAGGTCGACCGCTCGAAGCGCGGTCGACGAGCCGGGTGAGCCCGGGTCTCGGGCATTAGCCTCCCCTCACGTGAGCGCCACCGCGTCGAGCCGCCCCTCCCGCTACGCCGAGCGGCGCCCGCGCTCCCCCTTCACCGAGGAGCTCGAGGAGTTCCGCTCGGTCGTCCGTCGCTGGGTGGAGACCGAGCTCGCGCCCCACATAGACCAGTGGGAGCGCGACAAGTGGTTCCCGAACGACGTCTTCGCCCGCTGCGCCGCGCAGGGCTACCTGGGCCTGACCTTCCCGGAGGAGCACGGAGGGGAGGGGGGTGGTCCGCTGGCCGGTGCGGTGTTCGTCGAGGAGCTACAGCGCTGCGGCTCGGGCGGGGTGGCCGCGGGTATCTGGGCCCACTCGGGGATCGCACTGCCGCCGGTGGAGCGCTTCGGCACCGAGGACCAGAAGCGCCGCTACCTCGAGCCGGGCATCCGCGGCGAGAGGATCGCCGCACTCGCCATCACCGAGCCCGGCGGCGGCTCGGACGTGGCCGGCGTGCGCACCACCGCACGGCGCGTGGACGGCGGGTACGTGGTCAACGGCGAGAAGACCTACATCACCAACGGCGTGCGCGCCGACTTCATCGTCACCGCGGTCCGCACCGGCGACGAGGGCGGGCACCGGGGCCTCTCCCTGCTCGTGATCGACCGCGGCGACGGCGTCGAGTCGAGCGCGCTCGAGAAGATGGGCTGGCACGCCTCGGACACCGCCGTGATCGCCTTCGACGACGTCTTCGTGCCCGCGGAGAATCGCCTCGGCGAGGAGAACCAGGGCTTCTACATGATCATGGCCAACTTCCTCTGGGAGCGGCTGATCATGGCGCTGGGGGCGGTGGGGGCCATGCAGCTCTGGTTCGAGCGCACGCTCGAGTACGCGCAGGAGCGCACCGCGTTCGGGCGGCCGATCGGTCGGTTCCAGGCCATCCGCCACAAGATGGCCGACGCGATGACCACGATCGAGGCATCGCGGACCATCACCTACGACGCGCTGCGCCTCTACGCCGAGGACCGTAACCCGGTCAACGAGGTGACCATGGCCAAGCTCTTCACCCAGCGTTCATGCGTCGACGTGCTAGACGACTGCCTTCAGGTCCACGGCGGCGCCGGCTACATGGTCGAGTACGGGATCGAGCGCGCGGTGCGCGACGCCCGCCTCGGTCCCATCGGCGGCGGCACCGACGAGAT
>JACCZP010000091.1 GCA_013695885.1 Thermoleophilaceae bacterium
GCCGCGAGATCCGCTCCTGCTTCGTGGCCGAGGAGGGCGCCCGGCTGCTCTCGGCCGACTACTCGCAGGTGGAGCTGCGGGTTCTCGCGCACATCGCGGGGGACGAAGCCCTGCGGGCGATCTTCGCCCGTGGGGAGGACGTGCACGCCGCCACCTCGGCTGAGATCTTCGGCGTGCCGCTCGACCACGTGGACCCGGGGCTGCGATCGAAGGCGAAGATGGTCAACTACGGGATCGTCTACGGCCTCTCGGCCTACGGGCTGGCCGACCGCCTCCAGATCCCCCGGGAGGAGGCCGCGGAGTTCATCGAGCGCTACCTCGACGGGTTCCCGGCGGTGCGCGAGTTCATCGCCTCGACGATCGAGTCGGCAAAGGAGGACGGGTACGTCTCGACGCTGTTCGGCCGGATGCGGCGCATCCCCGAGCTCCGGGCGCGCCAGTACCAGACGCGGATGCTCGGCGAGCGCCTGGCCGTCAACACGGTGATCCAGGGCACCGCAGCCGACATCATCAAGGTGGCGATGGTGCGCTGCCACCGGGCGCTGGCGGAGGCCGGGCTCGCCACGCGGCTCGTGCTCCAGATCCACGACGAGCTCCTCTTCGAGGGACCGGAGCGGGAGATGAAGGAGGCCGCGGACCTCGTCCGGGCCGAGATGATCGGCGCCTTCGCGCTCGACCCGCCGCTGGCCGTGGACGTCGGCGTGGGCGCGAACTGGCTGGAGGCGAAGTGAGGACCGGCGGTGGATAAGGGGCTCGCCATTCCCCTGACGGTGGTCGCGGGCGGCTTCATCGCGCTCCAGGCACCGATCAACGGCGTGCTGGGGCGCACGGTGGGATCGCTGCCCGCGGGCGCCGTCTCCTTCGCGATCGGCACGCTGGCGCTGATCGCGATCACCCTGCTGTTCGGCGGCGGCTTCGGCAGCGTTAGGGCGGCGGGAGGCCTCTCGCTCCTGTACTTCACGGGCGGCGTGCTGGGAGCGATCTACGTGACCACCGCGCTCACCACGGTCGGCTCCCTGGGCGCGGGCGGGGTTACCGCCGCGACCATCGCCGGCCAGCTCGCCGCGTCGGTGGCCGCCGACCGCTACGGGCTCTTCGGCCTGGATGCGCGCCCGCTGTCGGTGGGGCGGATCGCGGGCGTGACCCTTCTCGCGCTCGGCACGTTCCTGATCGTGCGCGAGTCCTAGGGCGGCCGGCCGGTATCGCCGTCGACCGGGAGCGCCGCCGCTTGCGCGCATCCGGTGGACGCCGTACGATGAGCCGTTGATGCCTCCGGTGCACCGAGAGCCGACCCTCGCGAGGACCGAGCGTCCGTACGAGGTCGCCGCGACCTACCCGGGACAGCCTCTCTGGCGCGCGATCGTGGCGATGCTCCTCTCGGTGTGCGGCGGGCTGGCGCTCGTCTACCTGGTCGTCTACACCGTGGGCGGGGTCGACCCGCTCGAGGCGGGCTGGCTGACGCTCGTCGCCCTCGTCATGGCCCTCATCTGGCTGGCCGGGTTCGCCTACCGGCACCGCACCGGCGCGCTTCAGGTTCAGCGCGCTGACCGCGAACGCCGCGGCTTCTAGCCCTGAGCCGCGATAGGCGGCGCGGGCACCCCAGCCGAAGGCATGGGTCCGCGGTCCTCGGTCGCTCGCGTGCTGAAGCACGCGTCGCTCCCTGCGTCCCACGGACTGCTTGCCTCTCGCGGCTCAGGGTGTAGCTGAGGGCTCTCGGTTGTACGGGGCGGCAGGGCGGAACCAGGGCCGAAGCGACCTCGACCACCACGTGCACAACCCCTGACACGTGCTCGCTCGGGTGGGGTCTTTGGACTTCTGCACGCCTGAGAGGGCAATACCTCAAACACGTCCGCGGAAGGGCCAGGTGTTAGAGGTTGTGCACGCGCCGGGCGGCGAACGGAGCGTGGCGGGCGCCTCCGCCCGCTTCTCAGGTCGCCGACCTCAGGCGACCGCCGGCTCGGCCTCCCGAACGGCCGGCCGGGGCGCGGGCGCCTCGCCCACGAACGACGGCGGCGCGATCTTCAGGTAGTGGTCGAAGGACCAGTCGACGAAGGCCTGGCGGCTCATGAGCCGGATCGCCGGGCCGAGGAGTCGCGGCGCCACCCGGGGCACGAAGCGCTGCGTGCGGAGCATCCACCGGAACTTCCACTCGTGCGCGGCGGAGAAGTCGGCGTAGCGTCGCAGGGCCTCCTCGCGTGTCCGGCGTCCCTCGACCACGGCTCGCAGCTCGCGACCGCACGCGATCCCGAAGTAGAAGGCGGTGCGGATGCCCTCCGCGGTAAGTGGGAGGCAGTGCCCGGCGGAGTCGCCGCAGAAGAACACGCCGTCCTCGACGGCCGGGCGCAGCC
>JACCZP010000097.1 GCA_013695885.1 Thermoleophilaceae bacterium
ATCGTCCCGGCGGTCGCCGCGCAGTCCGACGAGCTGGCCGGTCAGGCGAGGGCGGGCTTCCAGCAGGCCACCTTGCTGGTACAGGGACCGCTCGGGATCAACCAGGCGCAGATCGACGGAACCATCAACATGGCGATCGAGCGCCTGCGGGGGAGCATCGGCGGCGTCGCCAGCGGCGTGCTCACCGGGGCGGCGATCTTCGCCAACGCGCTCGCCCAGACGATCCTCACGCTGATCGTCGCCTTCTTCTTCGTCAACGACGGGCGGCGCATCTGGGGCGGCCTGGTGGGGCTGCTGCGCCCGACCGTCCGCGACGACGCCGACGCGCTCGGGAAGCGCTCGTTCACGATCCTCAAGGCCTACTCGCGAGGAATAATCGTGGTCGCGGTCGTCGACGCCGCGCTGATCGGCCTCGCGCTGCTGCTGATCGGCGTGCCGCTCACCCTCCCGATCGTCGTCCTCACGTTCCTCGGCGCGTTCTTCCCGCTCATCGGCGCCGTGGTGACCGGAGCGGTGGCGGTGCTGGTGACCCTCTTCAGCAACGGCCTGACCGACGCGATCCTCGTGCTCGTCGCGGTCCTGATCGTCCAGCAGGTGGAGGGCAACCTGCTCTACCCCTACGTGGTCGGAGGCTCGCTCGAGCTGCACCCGCTGCTGATCCTCCTGGCCCTCGCCGGCGGCACCGCGGTCGCCGGCGTGGTGGGCGCGCTGATAGCGGTGCCGGTGGCCGCGGTGGCGAGCGGGGCGCTGTCGTACCTGTCAGGTCGGGAGCCGCCGGACGCGGCGCCGGTGGCGCAGGGCTGAGGCGACGATCTCCTGCCCCGAGCGCTCGCGCTCAACCGAGGATTAACAATCGCGGCCGAGACGCTCTCCGACGCCGACCTCGAAGGGCTGCTGGCCTACTGGGACGCCGCGAACTACCTGACCGTCGCCCAGATCTACCTACGGGCCAACCCCCTGCTGCGCGAGCCGCTCGCGCCCGAGCACATCAAGCCTCGGTTGCTCGGTCACTGGGGCACCTCTCCGGGCCTGAACCTCGTCTACGCCCACCTCAACCGGCTGATCCGCCGCACCGGTCAGGAGGTCCTCTTCGTCTGTGGGCCGGGTCACGGCGGGCCGGCGGTGGTGGCCAACGTCTACCTGGCCCCTAGCTTTCCCGGCGATGTCCGTGCTCCCTCTGCTCGCACACGAGACCTGGTTCGTGAACGAGTCGGGGAACGTCGACTGGTCGTTCGCGGGCCAGCCGCTCACCCTCGCCCTCTTGGGCGCCGCGGTCAGTTCGTGCGGCTGGCCGGGGCCATGGAGGTCCTCTTCGGCCTGCTGCTGATCAGCGGCGCCCTACCTCAGGTGATCGTGCTGATGGTCGGGGTCCCGTTCAACGCCACCCTGTGGTTCTTCGCGAGCGTGGAGCTGATCGGTCACCTGCCCGTCTACGGCGCCATGCTGGTGATACTCGTCTTCGGCTCGCACCCCGATCTCCGGTCTTCGACCTACCGGCTGTGGCCGTGGTCCGCGGCCGACCACCCCGTGCTCGGCGATCACGGCAGGTTCCGGTCCGCTCAACCCAGGTCGAGCCGCTCGTAGGGATCGATGGCGAGCTTAATCTGGCGAGATGACGATGCGAAATACGCGGCATCCCGTCCGGGGCGCCGCTGGATGATGCCTCGAAGCGCCAGTCCGCCGGATGAGCACTTCGGCAACCGGGCACTCTGGTTGCGCGCGGCCGTTCTTGGGGCCAACGATGGCATCGTCTCCACCGCCAGCCTGGTCCTCGGAGTGGCGGCCGCCGGGGCATCGGCGGCGGTGATAGTGACCGCCGGTGTCGCCGGTCTCGTCGCGGGCGCGCTCTCGATGGCGGCGGGAGAGTACGTGTCCGTCAGCTCGCAACGGGACGCCGAGCGGGCGGATCTCCGCCGCGAGGAGCGGGAGCTGACCGAAGACCCCGAAGGCGAGTTCGAGGAGCTGGCGGGAATCTACGAACACCGCGGACTGTCGGCGGCCCTGGCGCACGAAGTCGCGGCCGAGCTCTCGAGGGGGGATCGCCTTGCGACGCACGCTCGCGACGAGCTGGGACTGGAGGAAGGGGCGCGCGCTCGTCCGCTGCAGGCGGCGTGGGCGTCCGCTCTCTCGTTCTCGGTGGGCGCAGCGCTACCCCTCGGGGCGGTCGCGCTGGCTCCCGCCGGCGCCCGGGTCGCCGTCTGCGTAGCCGCGACGCTCCTCGCCCTGGCTCTCCTCGGAGACCGGGGCGCCCGGCTGTCCGGCGCCCCGACGCTGAGGGCCACGGCACGCGTCGTGATCTGGGGCGTTGTGGCCATGGCCGTCACGTCGCTCGTCGGGGGACTGGTCGGGGCGGCGATCTAGCCAGACAGCTCCAGCGCCGGCCGGGGCTCCTCGGCCACCTCGAAGGCCACTTCGGCGCGGTCCGACGCGACGCAAAATCAGCCCCGCTTGGCCAGGCGGCCCTCCCGCAGCGCCTCGAGGTCGACATCGTCCAGGGTCGTCACCACCAGGTCGGGGTGGGCGGCGGCGAGCAGGTCGTAGTCGTCGGCCCGCGCGAGGCCGAGGGCGGACATCTCGCCGGCCTTGGCCGCCTGCACCCCCGACACCGCGTCCTCGATGACGAAGCACTCCTGCGGGGGACGCCCGAGCTCCTGCGCGGCGGAGACGAACATCTCCGGGTGCGGCTTGCCCTGGGCGAAGTCGCGCCCCGAGACGTCGGCGTCGAAGAAGTCCAGCAGCGTCTGGCCCGGACGCAGGAAGTCGTACTCCAATCCGTTCGCGGACGCGAACTCGTCCAGGCGGATCTGCTCGAGGAACAGCCCGGCGTTCTTCGACGAGGACGCGGCCGCGACCTCGACCCCGGAAGCCCTGACGGCCAGGATGAACCGCAGGGCGTCGGGATAGGCGGTGAACTCGCCGGCCTCGATGAGCTCGATGACCATCGCCTGCTTGCGCTCCGCGTACGCCTCCACCCGCTCCCGGGCGTCGGGGACCTCGAAGTGCTCCAGAGCGGCGAGGGCGCCGCTCATACGCGGCTTGCCGGACAGGACCCCTTGGTAGACCTGCGGGGTGAACGCGTCGGGCGACCACGCGGTCTGATCGCGGACGTCGCTCCACTGCCCCTCCATGAGCTCCCGCAGCGCCTCCCGCCACGCTTGCTCGTGGGGCGAGTCGACCAGCACGCCGTCCACGTCGAAGATCGCGCCGGAGAAGCCTTTCCGCACGTCCCCCTCCTCGGCGCCCATCACGCCGAGGCCGCCGGCTCCGGCGACAGGGCGAAGGTGTGGCGATGGCCCTGGCACAGCTCGACGACCTCGTCGCCGACCCCCACCCGGATCGGGCGGCTCGAGCCCTCCGTCTCGGCCACGACGGTCAGCTGGCCGTCGCCGAGCGAGACCTGGATCGACGTTCCCCGGAAGCGCATGGGGAACGTCAGGCCGTCGAGGCGCTCGCGCAGGCGCGGCTGGAAGTGCAGGACGTCGCCGCGGATCTCAGTGCCCGCGTAGCTGCGCTGGATGAGGTCGAGCGTCCCGGAGATCACGCCCAAGTGGATGCCCTCCTTCGTCGTACCGCCTTGCACGTCGCCCACGTCGCTCTCGAGCGCGACCAGGAAGCGCTCCCACGACTGCTCGGGATCCAGCCCGGCGAGGATCGCCGCGTGGACGACGAGGCTCAGCGTCGAGCCGTGTGAGGTGCGCTGGTCGTAGTAGTCGATGGTCCGACGCGCGGTGTCCGGCCCGAACTCGTAGCCGAGCTTGGCGAACAGGCGCTGCAGCGCCTCCTGGGGAAACAGGAAGAAGAGCATCACCGTGTCGGCCTGCTTGGCCAGCTTGTAGCGGTCGGGGTCGTCGCCCTCGGAGCGCAGGATGCGGTCCAGCCGCTGGATGTTCCCGTACTTCTCGCGGTAGGCGTCCCAGTCGAGCTCCTCGAGGTCCTCGTAGCCCTCGAACTGGCTGATGACGCCGTCGGCGTGGAAGGGGACGAACATCTTCTCGCTCATCGCGCGCCACGTCGCGAGCTCCTCGTCCGTGAGCCCGAGCCGGCGGCGCAGGGCGTCGCGCCGGGCATCGGGGAGCAGGCCCAGGACAGTGATCGCCGTCTCGGCGATCCAGGCCACCATGACGTTCGTGTACGCGTTGTTGTTCACGCCGCCGGGCGCCGACGGGGCGTCGGGGTACTTCTCGTGGAACTCGTCGGGGCCCATGACGCCGTCGATGACGTAGCGCTCGCGCTCGGGGTCGAATCGGGCGATCGAGGCCCAGAAGCGCGCGATCTCGAGCATCATCTCGGCGCCGTTCTCGCGAACGAACTCGAGGTCGCCCGTAGCCTGGAAGTAATGCCAGATGTTGTAGAAGATCGCCGCGTTGACGTGGCGCTGATTGTGAGACAGGTCGGGCTCCCACTGCCCCGAGAGCGGGTTGAGGTGGACGACCTGCGTCTCCTCCGTCCCGTCGGACCCGCTCTGCCACGGGAACATCGCGCCCCGCAACCCTTGCTCGGCGGCTGCGGCCCGGGCCTCGCCCAGCCGGCGGTAGCGGTAGCGCAGCAGTCCGCGGGTGATCGCCGGCACCCGGAAGTTCAGGAACGGGTACACGTACAGCTCGTCCCAGAACACGTGCCCGCGGTACGCCTCGCCGTTGAGGCCGCGGGCGGGAACGCCCGCGTCCTGCTCGACGGTGTGTCGCGAGCAGACCTGGAGGATGTGCGAGATGTGCAGTCGCAGGAGCTGCTGCACCCGGTCGTCACCGGGGACGACGACGTCGCACTGGCGCCACACCTCCTCCCAGGCCGCCTCGTGGCTGGCGAGGGCGGTCGCGAAGTCCGGATAGCGTGCCGCCGAGGCGCCGGCGTTGCCCAGCGGCTCGTTGATCGCCCGGTCGTGTGAGGTGTAGAACGCAACGATCTTCTCGGTCCGGACCGTCTCGCCCGCGCGGGCGTCGACGGCCAGCACCTGCTGGATGTAGTCCTCCATCTGGTACAGGCTGCGCTCGGGGGAGAGCTGCTCGGTGCCGCCGAACATCCGGGTCCGGGCCGCCTCGGCCACGAACATGTCCGACTGGCGTGTCTTGACCTTCAGGGCGATGACCTCGGGCCCGAACGTCCGGGGCGAGACGGGGTCGAGGTGGCGGCCCTCGAGCGCGCTGTAGCGGGCGACGCCCCAGTTGGTCACCCGGCCGTCGAGCGCGGAGACGACCTCGAGGCGGCCCGACCAGTTCTCGGGCGTGACCGTCCACTCGATCGCCGCCTGGTGCACATGGGCCATGCTCACGAACCGGCGGCTGCGCAGTGTGGTCTCGCGATCGCCCCGGTCGCGGAAGCGCAGGGTGCGGGACACGACGGCGAAGCGGGCGTCGTACTCGTGGCGATACTCGAGGACCTCGACATTGTCGAGGCGCACCGCATCCTCGCCCTCGATGCGCAGCTTGAGGACGAGCCAGTTCGGGAGGTTCACCAGGTCCTCGTTGAGGACGGGCCGACCGCCCATGATCGTCGTCTCGCGGTTGTAGCCCCCGTGGCAGTAGGTGCCGGGGTAGTGGCGGTCGTCGGCGTCCTCCCACTCCGCCGCGCCTCGGCTGCAGAAGTAGCCGTTGCCCGTGGACGTGAGGGCTTCGCGCAAGCCCTCCTCGTCCGGCGCGCGGCCGTCGTAGGTGAGCAGCGTGGCTTCGCTCACCGGGCCAGCCTATCGAGAAATCGCTCCACCTCCTCGGTCGAATCGAGCACGTAGTCCGCGGCGGTCGTCCGTCCGTCGAGCTCGGGATCGTCTGCGTCGCCCACGAAGATGCCGATTCCCTTACCCCCCAGGAGTGCGCAGAACGCGTGCTCATCCGTGTGGTCGTCGCCGAGGTAGAGAGGCACGACCTCCGCGAGATCCAGGCCGAGGGTGTCGATGAGGTAGAGCACGGCCTTGCCCTTGTCCCATTCGAGCTTGGGCTGCAGCTCGTAGACCATCTTGCCCGGGGTCATCTTGAGCTCGTCGGGCCGCTCGGCCAGCAGCGCGTCCACGACCTGCCCGATCCGCTCCCGCCCCTCGGCGGCCACGAGCCGGTAGTGGACCGCCACCGAGAACCTCTTGGGCTCGATCAACGCGCCCTCGACGCCGTCCACCTCCTGGCGCAGGCGGGCGGTGACCCGCTCGACGAGGTCCTCCGACCCGCTGGAGGCCTCGTGCTCGAGCGTGCCCGCCTCCGGACTCCAGATGTCGAACCCATGACTGCCCGCCACCACCAGGTCGTCGATGCCCATGAGGTCCTGGACGACGGGCCGGTCGCGACCGCTCACCACGCAGACCGTGACCCGCCGGGCCAGCCGCCGCACGGCGTCGCGCATCGAAGCGGAGATGTGCGCGTCCTCGGGCCGGTCGACGATCGGGGTGAGCACGCCGTCGTAGTCCAGGAACACCGCCGGGCGCCTGCCGCCCATGGCCTCCAGCAGCCCGTCATTCGCCGCCAGGGCGTTGGGCAGGTCCCTGATGCCGCCGAGCATGCAAGCACCGTACGCCGTAAGGGCGTCCCCCGCCCCTCAGGTCCGTTAAGGGGACAGCTAGGGGTCATTCCCGATTGGCAGAACAGGCGCCAGCCGTCACCTTGGCTACACCCGATCGAAGCGAGACAGGCATGACCGACGAGGAACCCACCCGACAGCATCCGGAGTCCCGAGGCGAGCCCCGGCGCCTCTTCCGCTCCCGCGACAACCGCGTCCTGGGCGGCGTTGCCGGCGGCGTGGCCCGCTACTTCGCGATCGACCCGATCATCGTGCGGATCGCCTTCGCCGCGCTCGCCGTATTCGGAGGCGTCGGCGTGTTCCTGTACCTGGCCGCGCTCCTCTTCGTTCCCTCCGAGGGCGCCGAGGGACAGCCCGCCGGCGCATCCCTGGCCGGTCGGGGGCGGCTGGCCACGGCGCTCGGCGCCGGGGCTCTCGCCGTCGCGGGGATCGCGATCCTCGGCGATGTCTTCTGGTTCCCCGGTCCGATCGTCCTCCTCGCCGTGGGCGCCATCGCCCTCTACGCCCTCCTGCGCACCGACGACGGGGCCCCGCCGAGCGCGCGGCGCGTGGCGATCCGGATCGCCGTCGGGGTAGCGCTCCTCGCCGCCTCGATCGCGGGGCTGGTGCTCAGCGCCTGGGCGTCGGGCATGGGCTACGGGGCGCTGGTGGCCGGCGTGGTGGTCGTGCTCGGCCTCCTGCTCGTTGCCGGCGCCGTCACCCGTCGGCGCGAGGCTCGCTGGCTCGTGCTTCCCGCCCTCGTCCTCGCCGTGCCGCTCGGCATCGTCTCCGCCGCGGGCATCGACCTCCGCGGGGGCTTCGGCGAGCGCCTGTACCGCCCCGCCTCGGCCGCCGAGGTCGCCCCCGCCTACCGGCTCGGCGCCGGACGGATGGAGATCGACCTGCGGAGCGTCGACTTCGCGGGCCCCGAACGGCGCGTAGACGTCGGCCTGGGAATGGGTGAGGCCATCGTCGTCGTCCCCCGCAACGTGTGCGTCGAGACCCACGCCACCGTGGGCGCCGGCCTCGCGCGCTCTCTCGACCGGGCCGACGGCGGCATGGACGTCGAGGTGGGCGACCGGGTCCCCTCTCCGCCCGGCGTGCCCCGGGTGGTGGTGAACGCCGACCTCGGCATGGGCCAGCTCCAGGTCGTCAACGACCCGCGTGCGGCGCAGGGCGGAGGTCACCGGGACGGTGACGGGCGCGGGCGCGGTGGGCGAGACCGCGGCAGTCGCGACAGCGGGCCCCCGTGGAGCGACCGCGGCGAGGGAAGCGGTCCTCCATGGAGCGACCGCGGCGAGGGCAGCGGACCGCCATGGAGCGAGGACGGTCCCGGCAGTGGTCCGCCGTGGAGGGGAGACGGTCCCGGACGGGCGCGGGGAGGCGACTCCTCCGTGCCTCCGCAGGACAACGCCGCGTGCAGACCGGCCACCGCGCAGGCTCGGGGAGGTGACCGATGACCGCCGACCGGCTCGACATCACCTCGCTGGTCGCGGGCGTCGTGGTGATCGCCCTCGGCGCCCTGCTGCTGCTCGACCGCGTGGGCGCGGTGGACATCGGCTTCGGTGCCCTCGCGCCGGCCCTGGTCGGGACGGTTGGCGCGATCCTGCTGGCGAGCGGCCTGAGCCGGGGCGCCGAGCAGCGGTGACGCCCGCGGCTCCCGCCGACTTCCGACGGACGGCAGCCGCCGGCGATGGGATCATGACGGGGTGAGCGCTACTCCCTCGTCGCCGACGGCCCCAACCGCGCCGCCGTCCCCCCCGCTCCGCCGGGACCTCGAGCACGGGATCCTCGGTGGGGTCTGCGGAGGGCTCGGTCGCCGGCTTGGCGTCGATCCGGTGATCCTGCGCGCGGCGTTCGTGGCGGCGGCGGCCGCGGGGGGAGCGGGCATCGTGCTCTACGCGCTGGCCTGGGCGCTGGTTCCGGCGGCCGGGGCGGAGGAGCGCGCCCGGCCCGTTCGACGCGCGGCCGACTGGCGGGTTGCGGCCGGCGTCGCTCTGCTCGCGCTCAGCGGGCTTCTGGGACTCCGGGAGCTCGGGGTCTGGTTCACCGACGCGCTGGTCTGGCCGGTCGTGCTGGCCACCGCCGGCGGGGCGCTGATCTGGCGGCAGTCCGCAGCGAGCGGACGCGGGCGGACGGTGGCCCCGCACGAGAGCTCGTCAGCCGAGGCGCGTGAGGATCGCCGGGGCCGTCTTCCGCAGCTCGCTCTGGGTGGCACCGGGGCCGTTCCCGCCCTCCGGGGCCGCGCCCTCGGCCGCACCTTCACGGGCGTGGCGCTCGTCATCGCCGCCGGACTCGCTTTCCTCTTCCTGAACGGTGCGCTCGGCGCGGTGCGCGACGTGGTGCTCGGCGCTATCGCGGTCGCCGTCGTGCTGGCGGTCATCCTCGCCCCGTGGTGGTGGCGACTTCTCAGCCGGCTCTCCGAGGAGCGCGCCGAGCGCATCCGCTCCCAGGAGCGCGCCGAGGTCGCTGCCCACCTGCACGACTCAGTGCTCCAGACCCTCGCCCTCGTTCAGCGCCGCTCCCACGACCCGCGCGAGGTGGCCGGCCTTGCCCGGCGCCAGGAGCGCGAGCTGCGAACGTGGCTCTCCGGCCGCCCGCCGGCCCGTCCCTCCGAGCGCGTCGCCGCCGCCCTCGAAGCCACCGCGGCGGAGGTGGAGGAGGCCCATCGAATCACCGTCGAGACCGTGCTGGTCGGGGACGCCCCGCTGGACGAGCGCGGCGAGACGGTGGTGGCCGCCGCCCGTGAGGCGCTCGTGAACGCCGCGAAGTTCGCCGGTCGGGATGCACCGGTCTCCCTGTACGCCGAGCTCGGCGACGAGCGGATGCAGGTGTTCGTCCGCGACCGTGGACCGGGATTCGACCTCTCGGCCGTGCCGGCCGACCGTCGCGGGGTGCGCGACTCCATCGTCGGCCGGATGGAGCGCCGGGGCGGGCGCGCGGTGATCCACGCCGGGGAGACGGGCTCCACCGGCACCGAGGTCGAGCTTCTCTTCGAGCGTAGGAACGGCCGGTGAACGCGGATCCGGCAACTCTCCCGCGGGTCGTCATCGTCGACGACCACGGCCTCTTCCGCGCCGGTGTACGGGCCGAGCTCGAGGGCGTGGTCGACGTGCTCGGCGAGGCGAGCACCGTCGAGCAGGCGGTGCAGTGCGCGCGCCGGCTCGAGCCCGATGTCGTCCTCCTCGACGTCCACATGCCGGCAGGGGGCGGTGCCGAGGTCATCCGCCAGGTGGCGCGCACCCATCCCGGCGTGCGCTTTCTCGCCCTCTCGGTTAGCGACGCCGCCGAGGACGTGATCGCGGTGATCCGCGCGGGCGCCCGCGGCTACGTGACGAAGACCATCTCCGGCCCCGAGCTGGCCGACGCCGTACGCCGGGTGGCCGGCGGGGACGCGGTGTTCTCGCCTCGCCTAGCGGGCTTCGTGCTCGACGCCTTCGCCGGGTCCATCCCCGTGGCGGATGTGGACCCCGAGCTCGACCAGCTCACCGCCCGCGAGCGCGAGGTCCTCCAGCACATCGCCCGCGGCTACCTGTACAAGGAGATCGGCGTCCGGCTGGGGATCTCGGCCAAGACGGTCGAGGCGCACGTCTCCGCGGTGCTGCGCAAGCTCCAGCTCTCGAACCGCCACGAGCTGAGCGCCTGGGCGGTGGAGCGGCGGCTGGTGGGGTAGGCGCGGTCGGGGTCCCGGGCGCCGCGTGAACCCCTACTTCCCCAGCGACTTGCCGAACTCCCGCTCCACGGCGCGGGTCATGGTCTGCTGGAAGCCGGCGAGCACGGCCTGGGTGGCCAGCGGGCGCATGCGCTCGACGGTCTCGCGCATCGCCGCCCAGCGCTCGGGGGAGCGGGCGTCGCCGTCCTTGCCGGCGTCGGCCACGCTGCGCACGAAGAGCTTCACGAACGCCTCGGCGGTGGCTCGCTGGGCGCGGAAGATCTCCTCGGCCACCGCGACCACGTTCTTGACCGGCACCCCGAGCGACACCAGGTCCTCGCCCGCGCGCAGCAGCGTCGGGCTCGGCACCTCGTAGCGCCCCTCGCCAAGCGGGCGCACCAGCTCGAGCCGCTCGAGGCGCTGGAGGGTCTTCGGCGCGAACGGGCCGCCGAGCCGCGACTCGAGCTCCGCGGCGTCGATGACCTCGGGGGTCTCGTCGCCGAAGGGCTCGAGGGCCGAGCGCTTGAACCACAGGGCTTCCTGACTGGCGCCCTGCGAGCCCTCGATCAGCCGCTTGATCGCGCGGAGGTTGAAGCCCTCGGCCTGCATCTCCTGGATCAAGCGAAGCCGGGCCGCATGCTCGGGCCCGTAATAGCCGGTGCGCGCCCTCACCTCGGGCGGCGGCAGGAGGTCGCGCGACTGGTGCGCGCGGATGTTGCGCACGGTCATGCCGGTCTCGCGGGCCAGCTCGTCGATGGTGAGCTGGTCGGCGCCCTCGGGCTCCAGGGCAACGATCTCGGCGGAAGTGGTCTGTTGGGCCATTGATTCGGCGGGAGTGGTCTGTTGGGCCATCGTCAGGGATCCTCGGACCGTGACCAACCCACTGTAGATGATTACTTCGTTCGGTGTAACATAGAGCCGTGTCCAATGCGAAGACAGCGCGGCCGAAGGCCGGTGGGAAGCCACCCGTCGACGAAGACCCGCCCGTCCACCGCGAGGAGATGACCCTGCACGGCCGCTCGATGAGCTACCGCATCGCCGGCGAGGGACCGGCCATCGTCCTCATCCACGGCATCACCGGATCTTCGGAGCAGTGGCGCCACGTGATGCCCCTGCTGGCCGATCGCTTCACGGTCATCGCTCCCGACCTGATGGGCCACGGGAAGTCGGACAAGCCCCGCGGCGACTACTCGCTGGGCTCCCATGCCACCGGCGTGCGCGATCTCATGGTGGCGCTCGGCCACCCGACCGCGACCGTCCTCGGTCACTCGCTCGGCGGCGGCATCGCAATGCAGATGTCCTACCAGTTCCCCGAGCGCACCGAGCGCCTCGTGCTGGTGTCGAGCGGCGGCCTCGGGCGCGAGGTCAACCCCCTGCTGCGGGCGGCCACGCTGCCGGGGTCCGAGCTCGTTCTCCCCCTGCTCTCCAACCGCCATGTGCGATCCGTGGGCCTCGCCGGCGCCGGGCTGCTCGGTCGCCTCGGGTTTCGTGCGGGCTCGGATCTCGCCGAGATGGCCACCGGCCACAACTCGCTGGCCGATCCCGAGACGCGGTACGCCTTCCTCGACACCCTCCGCTCGGTGGTCGACTATCGCGGCCAGCGCGTGACCGCCACCGACAAGCTGTACCTGGCTGCGGACATGCCCTCGCTGATCATCTGGGGTCGCCGCGATCCGATGATCCCCGTGGAGCACGCCGGCGAGGGGCACCGCGCCATGCCCGGCAGCCGCCTCGAGGTCTTCGACGACGCCGGCCACTTCCCTCAGCTCGACGAGCCACTGCGCTTCGCGCGCGTGCTGGGCGGCTTCGTCGAATCCACCGAGCCGAGCGAGATCCACCCCGAGACCCTGCGCGAGCGCCTGCTCGGCCTCTCGTAGAGACCGACCACCCTCCCCCCGTCTCCAAAGGAGCCCGTTCCGTGGAAGCCACCGTCGCTGGGGCCGCCGAGGCCGTCGCCGCCGCCGAGGCCGCGCTGCCGCCCGAGCAGGCCCCGTTCTCGATGGACCTCACCCAGGACCAGCGCGACGTGCGCGAATGGGTGCACGGGTTCGCGGAGAGGACGGTCCGCCCCGCCGCCTCCGAGTGGGACGAGCGCGAGGAGACGCCGTGGCCGGTGATCCAGGAGGCCGCCCAGATCGGTCTCTACGGCTTCGAGGCCCTCGCCCAGTTCTGGTCCGACGAGTCGGGGCTGATGCTGCCGATCGTCAACGAGGAGCTGTTCTGGGGGGACGCCGGCATCGGCATGTCGATCATGGGCACCACGCTCGCGGTGGCCGGGATCTACTCGGCGGGCACCCTCGAGCAGCTCGGCGAGTGGGTGCCCCAGTGCTACGGCACCCCGGAAGAGCCGCAGGTCGGCTCCTTCTGCGTGTCCGAGCCGGGCGCGGGCTCCGACGTCTCCTCCCTGCGCACTCTCGCCCGCTACGACGAGGCCAAGGACGAGTGGGTCCTCAACGGGCAGAAGGCGTGGGCCACCAACGGCGGCATCGCCAACGTGCACGTGGTCGTGGCCTCGGTCGACCGCGAGCTCGGCTCACGCGGCCAGGCCGCGTTCGTGATCGGGCCGGGCACGCCGGGAATCGAGATGGGCACGAAGGTGAAGAAGCACGGCATCCGCGCCTCACACACGGCCGACGTCTTCCTTGACGACTGCCGCGTTCCGGGCTCGTGCCTGCTCGGCGGCAAGGAGAAGCTCGACGAGCGCATGGCCCGCGCCCGCGAGGGCCGGTCCGGCCGCTCGCAGGCGGCGATGTCCACGTTCGAGGTCTCTCGGCCCACGGTGGGCGCCCAGGCCCTTGGGATCGCCCGCGCGGCCTATGAGTACGCGCTCGGCTACGCCAAGGAGCGCGAGCAGTTCGGGCGGCCGATCATCGACAACCAGGCGATCGCGTTCGCCCTCGCGGACATGAAGATGGAGATCGACGCGGCGCGCATGCTCGTGTGGCGCGCATCGTGGATGGGCCGCACCGGGAAGCCGTTCGAGGCGGCCGAGGGCTCGATGTCGAAGCTCAAGGCCGGCGAGGTGGCCACGTGGGCGACCGAGCGGGCCATCCAGATCCTCGGCGGCAACGGCTACACCCGCGAGTTCCCGGTGGAGCGGATGCACCGCGACGCCAAGATCTACACGATCTTCGAGGGCACCTCGGAGATCCAGCG
>JACCZP010000163.1 GCA_013695885.1 Thermoleophilaceae bacterium
GTCTGTCACGGCTGGCGCTGGTGGGCGGGGCGGTGTACGACGCCCTGATCGCGCTTACCGCGACAGATGCCGGCGCCACTCTGGTCAGCCTCGATCGTCGCGCTGCGCGAAGCTACCGCGCGTGCGGGGTCGAGGCCGAGCTTCTCAACTGAGCGAGCTTTCCTCCTCTCTAACCTCAGGGCGTGGCCAGTCGCAAGGAGGAGAAGGAGGCGCTCCGCCGGCAGCGCCTCGAGCAGGAGCACGCGGCCGCGTCCTCGGAGCGCCGGCGCAAGATCCTCGGGTACGGAGTCGGGGGGGTCATCGCCGTTGCCGCGATCGTCGCGATCGTCTTCGTCGCTCTCGCCAACCCGTCGAGTGGCGGGGGAGCGCCGACCCCGGCCGGCAACCCGGCCTTCCCGGAGGGCTCGGTGCCCCCGCCCCGCGAGCGCAACCTCGACGCCGCGGCGAGGGCCGCGGGCTGCCAGCTCACCAACGCGCGGAGCGAGGGAGGGGATCACGTGGCCACCCCGGTCCGGTACAAGGCGAATCCCCCTCACTCGGGCGATCACACGCAGGACTGGGCCGAGGACGGCGCGTACACGACGCCCGCCGAGCCCAAGGAGAAGTTCGTGCACGTGCTCGAGCACGGGCGCATCCACATCCAGTACAAGCCGGGCTCACCCGACGCGCTGAAGGGCAGCCTCAAGGCGCTCTACGACGAGGACCCCTACCACATGGTCCTCTCGCCCAACCTGACCGGCATGCCCTACGAGGTGGCCGCCACCACCTGGACGAAGACCCTCGCCTGCCCGCGCGCCAACGACCGCGTGTACGACGCGATCCGCGACTTCAAGGCCGCCTACCGCGACCGCGGGCCGGAGTTCATTCCCTGAGGCGGCCGGGCAGACGCGGCGCACGCTCCGGAATGGACGACGGTCGGTTCGCGTTGCAAGACCCCGCCCAAGCCCTTTCGCTGCACGGCATCGCCCGCTAGCGTCGGGCGCCGGTGCAGGGGGACTAGGCCCCCTCGCCCGCAACCTTGCTCCGGCCGTTGTGTTTCGGGGCCCCAATGAAGCGAGTCCTCTCCCTCACTGCCGGCGTCGTCCTCATCGCGCTTCTCGCGATGGTCGCTCCGGCGCTCTCTGCCCGCCCTTACCTGCCCGAGCCGGTCGAGTTCGACATGGCCGGGCCTCGCGAGGGCGACGTGGGCGCCGCCCGCTCGAGCCGCCTGCGTGCGCTCCGGGTCGCACGGCCCTACGTCTCGCCGCCCCTTCGCGCACCGCGACGCTTCAACCTGCTCGGATTGCGTTGGACGGGCACGGCCGAGCCCGACATCGCCGTGCGCGTGCGTCCGGTGGGCGGACGCTGGGGTCGCTGGACTCCGGTGGGCGCCCACCCCGACGGCAACCCGGACGCCGGCACCGGCGAGCGGGTGACCCGCGGCGTGTCCGCCCCCGTGTGGGCCGGTGAGTCCGACGAGCTCCAGTACCGCCTCTCGCGCCGGGTGCCGGATCTGCGCATCGAGCTCGTGAACACGACCGGCTCGTCCACGCCGGCCGAACGCGTCCGCACCGCGATGCGAAGCGCGGTCAGCAGCGTGGCCGTCGCCGCGCTCACGCCATCCACGGCGTGGGCCCAGGGCGGGCGCCCCAACATCGTGCCGCGCGCCGCCTGGGGCGGGAGCATGTGCAAGCCGCGCGGACGCATCGGCTACGGATCGGTGAAGGCCGCCTTCGTCCACCACACGGTCACCGCGAGCGCCTACTCACCGCAGCAGGCCCGGGCCGCCGTGCTCGCCATCTGCCGCTTCCACCGCAACTCGAACGGGTGGGGGGACATCGGCTACAACTTCGTCGTCGACCGCTACGGCACGATCTACGAGGGTCGCGCCGGGGGAGTCGACCGCGCGGTGGTCGGCGCCCAGGCGCAGGGCTGGAACGCCCAGTCCACCGGCATCGCCAACCTGGGGACCTTCACTGCCCAGCCGCAGTCCCCGCAGGCGCTCGCCTCGATGGCGCGCCTGATCCGCTGGAAGCTGCCGCTTCACGGCGTCCCGACCGCGGGCACCGTGGGCCTGGTCTCGGCCGGGGGCGCGACCACGCGCTACCCCCGCGGACAGACGCGCCCCTTCAATCGGGTGTCCGGCCACCGCGACGGCAACCAGACGTCCT
>JACCZP010000213.1 GCA_013695885.1 Thermoleophilaceae bacterium
GCTGTAGCTGGCACTAGTCGAGCTGCGGCCAGTAGCGGTTGCAGGGAGCGAGGGCGTGAAGCCCGAGCAGCCCGACGCCGACGAGGAGCACGAGGAAGATCCCTACGAGGGCTCCCTTCACGATCCCGCGAGCCTACTTGAGTTGAGTTGAGAGTGGCGGTGCGCGACCTGGCCGCCCCGCCGCAAGCACTTTCGTAACACGAAGCCGTCGCGGAGCGAGACGCCCGATCCAAGAACTGCAACCTGTGCCCCTATGACGAGCTGAAAATGCCATCTTCGGCGAGCGCCGCCCGGCCGAGACGCACGCGAAGGGAACGAGCGTCGCGGGAGAGTGCGCCGAGAGCGACAGCTCGCACGCGGCGAGCGGCGGTCCCACGCGACACCGCCTCAAGGCGACGCGCAGGGTCTCCGGCGGTCCCGCGACCCGGCGGTGCGAGCTCGGCCGTCCGCCACCCGACGCCGATCGGGCGGGTGGCGCCGGAAGTGTCCTCGCGCGAGGGCGATACGACCGCGCGAGCGAGCCCACCGAAGGCGGTAGCCGAGAGGTGGGGGAGTCGAGCCCAGCCACTCCCGCGGTAGACCGCGAAGCCCGAGTCGCGAGGGCACGAACGGCGACAGGACCCGCCCGCAGCAGCGCTCGGGCGCCGGCGGGCGCGGCCTAGGTCTCGCCGAGCCCCGGACGCGGCAGCGGCCGCGGGCCCTCGCGCCGTCGGCGCTCGGCCGGCTCCGACTCCGGCTCGGGCTCCGGCTCGGGCTGCACCACCACCGGCTCGTCGGGGCCGAACACGTCGCCCTCGACCTTGCCGTCGAGGAGTTGGATGAACTGCTCGCGCTCGATGGTCTCACGCCGGACCAGGATCTCGGAGGTGGTGTCGAGGTGATGGCGATGGGCCGAGAGCACCTGACGAGCGAGCTGGTGGGCGTCCTCGACGATCCGGCGGATCTCCGCGTCGATCTCGCGGGCCACGTCGTCGGAGTAGTCGGGCTCCGACGAGAACTCGCGGCCGAGGAAGGGCTGCCCCTGGTCGTGGCCGAACACGCGCGGGCCGAGCTTCTCGCTCATGCCGAAGCGCATGACCATCTGCTTTGCGGTCTGGGTGACCTTCTCGAGGTCGTTCGAGGCCCCGGTGGTCACCTCGCCGAAGACGATCTCCTCGGCGGCGCGCCCACCCAGGGTCATGGCCATGGTGTCGCTCAGCTCCGCCCGCGTCGTGAGGAACCTGTCCTCGGTGGGGAGCGAGATGGTGTAGCCCAGGGCCTGGCCGCGGGCGATGACCGAGATCTTGTGCACCGGGTCGGTGTGATCGAGGAAGTGGGCGACGATCGCGTGCCCCATCTCGTGGAAGGCCGTTATGCGGCGTTCCTTCTCGCTCATCACGCGCGTCTTCTTCTCGGGACCGGCGATCACGCGCATGATCCCCTCCTCGAGGTGAGGGTGATCGATCTCGCGCTCACCTCGGCGGGCGGCGAGCAGCGCCGCCTCGTTCACCAGGTTCGAGAGGTCGGCTCCGGTGAACCCCGGGGTCTGGGCGGCCAGGTTGTCCAGGTCGATCTCCTTGCGCAGCGGCTTGCCGCGGGTATGGACCTCGAGGATGCGGGCGCGGCCCTTGCGGTCGGGGCGGTCGACGGTGATCTGGCGGTCGAAGCGGCCCGGGCGCAGGAGGGCGGGGTCGAGGATGTCGGGCCGGTTGGTGGCCGCGATCATGATGATGTTGTCCTTCATCTCGAAGCCGTCCATCTCGACGAGGAGCTGGTTCAGCGTCTGCTCGCGCTCGTCGTGGCCTCCGCCCATCCCGGCGCCGCGGTGGCGCCCGACGGCGTCGATCTCGTCCATGAAGATGATGCAGGGGGAGTTCTGCTTGGCCTGCTCGAAGAGGTCGCGCACACGCGAGGCGCCGACGCCCACGAACATCTCCACGAAGTCCGAGCCGGAGATCGAGAAGAAGGGCACGCCCGCCTCACCGGCCACCGCCCGGGCGAGCAGGGTCTTGCCGGTGCCCGGCGGGCCGTAGAGCAGGACGCCCTTGGGGATGCGCGCGCCCAGGGCTTGGAACTTCTTCGGGTTCTCGAGGAACTCCTTGATCTCGTGGAGCTCCTCGACGGCCTCCTCCACCCCGGCCACGTCGCGGAACGTGATCTTCGGCGAGTCCACCGACATGCGCTTGGCCCGCGACTTGCCGAAGGACATGACCTTCGAGCCGCCGCCCTGCATCTGGTTCATGATGAACAGCCAGAACAGCAGGAAGATCGCGAACGGGAGGACGTAGGTGAGCACCGACAGCCAGCCGCCGCCGCCCTTGCCCTTCACGTCGTAGGGCACGTTCTCCTGGTCGAGGCTCCGCTGGAGGGCGGGCTCGGTGTTGTCGAGGTAGCCGGTCGTGTACTTCTGGCCCGGGCCCGGCTGCTGGCGCTCCACGTCGATCGTGGTGTCCTCGGTGTTGATGATCACCGACTTCACCTCGCCGCTCTTCACCTGCTTCACGAACTCGGGGTAGGTCGGGATCTTCTCCTCGTTGTTCGGAGCGATGATCCTCTGCGCGAAGAAGGCGAGGACGACCACGATGAGGATCGGGAAGGCCGCGCTCTTGAAGAAACGGCTGAAGCGGATGACGGACCTCTCTCGGTGCAGCGACCCGGGAACGGGCTGGGAGAGCAGCGTAGCAGCGGTCCCCATCCCGCCCGAAGGGCCTTGCAACCGCTCGGGAAGCGGGTTCTCTCGATCCTCGAACCCTTGTGGGGCCCCTCGGTTGCGGCGTCGCGGCCGGGCCGGCGGGAAGCCTTCTACGGCAGGTCCACGAGCGCGGCCACGTACGGAAGGTTGCGGTAGCGCTCGGCGTGGTCGAGCCCGTAGCCGATCGCGAAGCGGTTCGGTATGTCGAAACCGACGTAGCGGATGGGCAGGTCGACCTTGCGGCGCTCGGGCTTGGTCAGCAGCGCGCAGACCTCGAGCGAGGCGGGATCGCGGGCACGCAGCGTGCGCAGCAGGTAGGAGAGCGTCAGGCCCGAGTCGACGATGTCCTCGACGATCAGCACGTCCCTCCCCTCGATGGGGGCGTCGAGGTCCTTGAGGATGCGGACGACGCCCGAGGAGTCGGTCGAGGACCCGTACGACGCAACGGCCATGAAGTCCACCTCGCACGGCACCTCGAGGTGACGCATGAGGTCGGAGAGGAAGAACAGGGCGCCCTTGAGGACCCCCACCAGGAACAGGCTTCGCCCCGCGTACTCCGCCGATATCTGCTCCCCGAGGTCACGGACCCTCCGCGCCAGCTCGTCCTGCTGGACGAGGATCGGCCCGATCGCCGGATCACGCGCCCGGCGAGGCCCCTCGGGGGGCGAGGAGACGGCCGTGGAATCGGGGCCGCTCGCCGGCTCGGTCATCGCCGCCGAGTCTAAGACGGCCGCGGACCGGCCGTCGGGCCCCGCCGGGCCGCAATGGCCACGACGCGCTCGGCGCCCCGGACGGCGCGGAATCGCTCGCCCACGGCCAGGCCGGCCACCCACGCGATCTCCCCGTCCGCCTCGACCACCGGCAGCGTGGCCCGGAGCTCACGCGGGATCTTGACGTCGGTGAACAGGTCCTGGAGAGATTTCGTGCCGCCTGCGCCCGCCGGGCGCAGGCGGTCGCCGTCGCGCCAGGAGCGCACCGTCACGGCGCTGCCGAGGGCCTCGGCGTCGAGGAGGACATCGTGCGCATGCCCGGCGGGCGGCCCGGGCTCCCGCCGGGCCTCGACCTCCCACTCCCCGAAGGCCACCCGGCCGGGCACGGGCAGGAGCACCGGCTCGGGGGCGACGGGCCTCGCCGCCGAGGAGAAGCGGACCATCCCGTACTCGACCACGGCGCGCAGCCCCGCGCCGACGTCGAGCGACGCGGTCCCGGGCCGGCGCTCGGCCATGTCGAGCACACGCTCCGCCTGCTCGTCGGAGAGCGCGGC
>JACCZP010000223.1 GCA_013695885.1 Thermoleophilaceae bacterium
AGTACACCGGCACCGCATGGATCACCTACATGGACGAGACCCGTCCCATCCCCGACGAGCGCGACCAGTACCGGGCGGTGGCCCGGCGCGACCTCAGGGAGAACGGCATCGCCTGGCTCCCCTACGCGCCGTTCAACAACACCTACGGCGTCGCGGTCCGGCGTGAGGCCGCCGGCCGGCTCGGCGTGCGCACGATCTCGGACCTCGCCCGCCTGGCTCGCGAGCGGCCCGCCGACGCCAGCATCTGCGTGGCCGAGGAGTTCCTCTCCCGCGACGACGGGCTCCCGGGCCTCGAGGCCGCCTACGGATTCCGCTTTCCCCCCGACCGGATCCTCAAGCTCGACGAGGGGCTCGTCTACGACCAGGTCGACTCCGGCGAGCGCTGCAACTTCGGTGAGGTCTTCCTCACGGACGGGCGGATCGGAGCCAACGACCTCGTGACCCTCGAGGACGACCGGCGCTTCTTCCCGAAGTACAACCCCGCACCCACCGTCCGGGCCGAGGTGCTCGCCGCCGCCCCGGCCCTACGCCGGATCCTCGAGCGCATCGGCCGGCGCCTGGACACCGCGACGATGCGCGCTCTCAACGGCCGCGTGGACATCGAGGGCCTCACCGAGGAGGAGGTGGCCGAGTCCTGGCTGGCCGAGCAGGGACTCGTGCCGGCGGGAGCCGGGCTCGAGGCGGCGGGCGAGCGCGAGTAGCGCCGTCCTTCCTACTTGACCTCGACCGCCCCGCCGGCCTCCTCGAGGTCCGCCCGGAGCTTGTCGGCCTCCTCGCGCTCGATGCCCTCCTTGACCGGCTTCGGCGCCTCGTCGACGAGCGCCTTCGCCTCCTTGAGGCCGAGCCCGGTGGCCGCACGGACGACCTTGATCACCTGGATCTTCTTGTCGCCGGGGCCGGTGAGGATGACGTCCACCGTGGTGGACTCCTCCTCCTCGGGTCCCGCTACGTCGGCGGCGGGCGCGCCGGCGGCCGGGGCGGCCGCGGCGACCGCGGTGGCGGACACGCCGAACTCCTCCTCGAGCGCCTTGATGCGCTCGGCGAGCTCCATCACGGTGATGCCCTTCAGCTCGTCGATCCACTCGTTGGTGCTGGTGGCCATGCCTGCCTCCTGGTTCGTGTGTGTCGCGGGAGCCGGCTCCGGTCAGGAGCCGGACTCCTCGTCGGTCGATTCCTCTTCGGCCGCGGCGGCCTCGGAGACCGGGTCGCCCGGGGCGACCGGCTCGGCCTCGGTGCCGGCGTCCGAGCTCTCCGTGGCTCCGGGCTCTACGCCCTCGTCGGAGGCGGTGTCCTCCCCGCCCCCGCCCCCGCCGTCGCCGTCGCCCGAGCCGGCGTCATCCGCGGAGCTCGCGCTCTCCGGGGTGTCGGCAGCGGTGGTGGCGTCGCCGATCAGCCCCTGCTCCTGGATCTGGTCGAGGGCCGTCGCGAGGCCCGAGACCAGCCCGGCCAGCCCACGCACGAGGCCCGTCACCGGAGAGGCGAGGACGCCGACGAACTGTGCCTGGAGCGCCTCCCGAGCGGGCAGGCGTGAGATCGTGTCGATGTCCTCGGCGGTCAGCGTCCGGTCACCGATCAGTCCGCCCTTGTACTCGAGCAGGCGCGTCTCGCGCCGGAAAGCGGCGAGCGCCTTGGCGGCGGTCGCGGCGTCGCCGCGGACGAAGGCGAAGGCGGTCGGGCCCTCCAGGTACTGCTTGAGCTCCGCGGTCCCGGCCTGGTCGGCCGCACGCTCGGTAAGCGTGTTCTTCACCACCCGGAAGGAGGCGCCGGCATCGCCGAGGCGCACGCGCAGGTCGCCGGCCTGGCGGACGCTGATCCCGCGGTAGTCGATGGCGAAGACCGCCTCCGACTCGCGGATCTCGGCGGCCACCTCCTCGATCACCGCGGCCTTCTGCTCTCTGTTCACGATCGCCCCTTAGGAATGGGAAGAGCCCGCTCGCAGGCGGGCTCCGGTGGGCGACGGATCGGTCGCGGGGGGCTCACCTGCCTACCCCGGGCTTAGGTCGGCGCCGGGGGTCTCGGGCGGATGGTCTGATGCTTCGGTCGGACCTAGCCTACCGCGGCCGGTTCCTCCACGATGTTGCGGGTGCGCAGCGGATCGACGCGCACGCCGGGCCCGGTGGTGGTGGCGAGGGTGACCGTGCGCAGGTAGCGACCCTTGGCGACGGCGGGCTTCGCCTTCACGATCTCGTCGATGAGCGCGGCGTAGTTCTCCAGGAGGGCGCGCTCCTCGAAGTCGGTCCGTCCCACCGGTAGGTGCACGATCGCCGAGCGGTCGGTGCGGTACTCGATGCGCCCGGCCTTGGTCTCGGACACGGTCTTCCCGATGTCGTTGGTGACCGTCCCCACCTTCGGGTTGGGCATCTTGCCCTGGGGGCCTAGAACGCGGCCGAGGCGACCGACCAGCGGCATCATGTCCGGGGTAGCGATCGCCACGTCGAAGTCGGTGAAGCCCTCCTCCTGCACGCGCTGGGCGAGGTCCTCGTCGCCCACGAAGTCGGCACCGGCCTCCTCGGCCTCGCGCGCCTTGTCGCCCTTGGCGAACACCGCGACCGTGACCGTCCGCCCCAGCCCGTTCGGCAGAGCGATCGTGCCGCGCAGCTGCTGGTCGGCGTGGCGGACGTTCAACCCGGTGCGGATGTGACACTCGACGGTCTCCGTGAAGCGCGCGGACTGGAGGTCCTTGACCAAAGCGATGGCGTCGGCCGGCGAGTACTCGCGCTCGCGGTCGACCCGCGCGTACATCTCGCGGTAGCGCTTGCCGCGGCGCGGCATCAGCCCTTCACCTCCACGCCCATGGAGCGCGCGGTGCCGGCGATGATCCTGGATGCCTGCTCGACGTCGTTCGCGTTCAGGTCGGGCATCTTCGTCGTGGCGATCTGGCGAAGCTGATCGCCGGTGATGGTCGCCACCTTCGTGCGGTTCGGCTCGGCCGAGCCGCTGTCGATCCCGGCCGCCTCCTTGATGAGCACCGCCGCGGGCGGGGTCTTGGTGATGAACGTGAACGAGCGGTCCTCGTAGACCGTGATCTCCACCGGGGTGATGCGCCCGTTCTGGTCCGCCGTCTGGGCGTTGAAGGCCTTCGTGAACTCCATGATGTTCACGCCGTGCTGGCCGAGCGCGGGGCCGACCGGCGGGGCCGGGTTCGCCGCGCCGCCGGGCACCTGGAGCTTGATGAGGGTGAGGACCTTCTTGGCCATCCCTAGACCTTCTTCACCTGGTCGAACTGGACCTCGACCGGCGTCTCGCGCCCGAAGATCGAGACCAGCACCTTGAGCTTCGAGGCGTCCTCGTTGATCTCCGAGACCTCGCCGGAGAAGTCCGAGAGCGGGCCCGACACGACCTTGACCGACTCCCCGATCGAGAACTGCGCGCGCGTCCGCGGACGCTCGGCGACCTCGCGGTTCAGCAGCCGGTCGATCTCGGGCTGGGACAGCGGCACGGGCTTCTGCTGCGCGCCGACGAATCCGGTCACGCCCGGGGTGTGCTTGACGAGCGACCACGAGTCCTCGTTCAGGTCCATGTTCACCAGCACGTAGCCGGGCATGGTGCGGCGCTCGATCTGCACCTTCTGGCCATCCTTCATCTCCGAGACCTGCTCGGTGGGGATGACGATCTGACGCACGTGACGCTGCTGCCCGAGCGAGTCGACCCGGTGCTCGAGGTTGTGCTTGACCTTCTTCTCGTGTCCTGAGTAGGTGTTTACGGCGTACCAGCGGAACATCGTCGTCCTGTAGTCAGAGGGAAATGAGAGGAGCGGGCCGGAGCGTCAGCCCGTGGAGATCAGGAGCGCCCGGATCAGCCGGTTGAACACGAAGTCCAGCAGGCCGAGGTACCCCCCCGCGATGACCACGAAGCCGAGAACCACGCCGGTGAGCGTGAAGAGCTGGCTGCGGCCCGGCCACTGTACTCGCTTGAGCTCCGTCCAACACCCCACCAGAAAGGTGACCAGGCGGCTGCGCCCGGGCGGCCCGGGCTCCTGCACGTGTCCCCCACGGTCGGGATGGGAGGGATCGAGCGGGACCTCGAGGGCCTCGCTCTCGGCCTCGCGCTCGAGCTCCTCCGCCGCCTCGTCGTCCAGCTCGTCGGCGTCCGGGATGCCCTCGGGCTCCTCGGCGGGGTGCGAGCCGAAGAGGGTGTCGCTGCGACCGGTGGCCGGGGGTGGAGCGCCCGCGGCCAGGTCCGCATCGCTCGCCGCGGCCTCGCGGCCGTTGCCGGCGCTGGCGTCCGGGCCGAGCCGATCGTCGGTGGGGCGCTCGGCGCCCTCGACGCGCGACGCGCGCCGGGCGGCCTGGCGCTGCTTCGCCCGCTGGCGGTTACGTGCCACGTCGGGGGGTCGCCGGGGACGCGGGGGTCAGCGGGTCTCGCGGTGGGGCGTGTGCTGTCTGCACCAGGAGCAGTACTTGCGCAGCTCGAGCCGACCGGGGTCGTTGCGCTTGGACTTCTCGGATTGGTAGTTGCGTCGCTTGCATTCGTCGCAAGCGAGCGTGACGGAAATGCGAACGTCTCCGCGGGCCATGGCCTTCCCTCAAGCGTCTCGGCGTGGCGGGCTCTCCGGCGAGACGGGCTCGACGGGAGCGTGGGCCGCCAGAGTCTAGCGCCCGATCCTCGACGTCCGGACCGGTGGACCGCCGGCCACGCCCGGCCGCTGCGCTACGGCGTGGGGTTCGGGGAAGTGCTGTTCTCCTCGAGCTCACAGCGGATGTCCGAGGCGCGGAGCGAGAGGTCGCGGCCGCTGCGACTGCGCGGGCCCGTGACCTGGTGTGGCCCGCGAAGTGTGACGACGACCGTCTGGCGGCAGACCACGTTGCGGAAGCACTCGCGCGTGCTCTCCGAGAAGTTCGGGTCGGCATTGATGGGCGCGTCCGGTCCGGCGCAGCGCTCCTCGAGGTAGTCCTCGCCCTCGTAGACGAGGGGACAGACGCGGACGTGCACGGTGCGGCGGCGGCAGCGCCCCGCGTCGTAGCGCGTGACCATGATGTTCGTCTCGCCCTCGGGCGTCTGCACCGACAGGGTGCCCGTGCTCCCGCCCTGGACGGTGCCGGCGTAGCGCTCGACCGCGGTCTCCGCCCGCTCCTCGAGCAGCTCGTGCGCGCCGGCGACCGGGGCGGCCAGCAGCACGGCGGCCACGGCGGCTCCCGCGGCGACGCTCCACTTCCCTCTCTCGCGCATCCGGAACCTCACGAGGGCCGGAAGATACCGCGTGCGGGCGTGAGGCCGCGCTGGTTCCTGCCCGCGAAGGCTCCGGAGGAGCGCCGCTAGTGGTCGCTCCATGTAGGTGGTGTGCCGCTTGCCGGAGCGAGCGCTACAAGCCCAGTATCGGACTCGAACCGATGACCCCTTCCTTACCATGGAAGTGCTCTACCAACTGAGCTAACTGGGCGCTGTACGGCGACGACGCGGCGGCCGCCTCCGAGTGGGGGGAGCAGGATTCGAACCTGCGTAGGCATAGCCAACGGGTTTACAGCCCGTCTCCTTTAACCACTCGGACATCCCCCCGGTGGCCGCGCGGATGATAGAGGCGCGAACCGGTCCCCAGATCCGCGCGTGGCGAGCCCAGGGACAGCCCCTAAGAGGCGTCGCGCAGGCGCTGGGCCTCGGGCAGGCGGCCGAGCTTGCGCAGGGTGTCGGTCTCGATCTGGCGCACGCGCTCGCGCGTGACCCCGAAGGCCCGACCCACCTCCTCGAGCGTGCGGGCCTCGTGGCCGCGCAGGCCGTAGCGCATCTCGAGCACCTCACGCTCGCGCTCGGACAGGGCCTCGAGCGCCGTCTGGACGTTCTCCCGGCGCGTGTTGTCGACCGCCTGGTCGAACGGCGACTCGGCGGTCTCGTCCCGGACGAAGTCACCGAGCTCGGAGTCGTCCTCCTCGCCGATGGGCTTCTCGAGCGAGACGGGCGCCTGGGCCATGCGGAGCACGTCGCGAACCTCGCGGGGCGTGGTGTCGAGCTCTGCGGCCACCTCCTCGGGGGTGGGCTCGCGACCGAGCTGCTGTACGAGCTGGCGCTCGACGTGGACGACCTTGTTGAGCTTCTCGACCATGTGGACCGGGATGCGGATCGTCCGCGACTTGTCGGCGATCGAGCGCGTGACCGCCTGGCGGATCCACCACGTCGCATATGTCGAGAACTTGTAGCCGCGCCGGTAGTCGAACTTCTCGACCGCGCGGATGAGCCCGAGCGAGCCCTCCTGGATGAGGTCCAGCAGGGTCATGCCGCGGCCCAGGTAGCCCTTGGCTATGGACACGACCAGCCGGAGGTTGGCACGGATCATGTGCTCCTTGGCACGCATGTCGCCGCGCTCGATCCGCTGGGCCAGGCCACGCTCCTCACCGGCGGTCAGGAGCGGCACGTCGCCGATGGCCCGTAGGTAGAGGCGCAGGCAGTCGAGGCTCGGCTCGACCGTCAGGTCGAGCTCGGGCCCCCGCCGGGCGCGGGCGGTCGCGCCCTCGGCGCGGCTGCCGTCGGCCTCGACGGGCTGCGCTCCGTCGGACTCGACCAGCGCCGGCCGGCCGTCCTCGGAGACCACGTCCACCCCCTGGTCGAGCAGGTGCGCGTGCAGGCCCGCGACCTGCTCCTTGGTCAGCTCTACCTCCTCGAGGCAGGACGCCACCTCCTCGAAGGTCAGCCATCCGCGCTCCTGTCCGCGACCAACGAGCGCGGCCAGCTCCCCGACCTCGCCGAACGGGACGTCGGCCTCCCGTACGAGCGTCGTCCCGGCCTCCTCTGTCCCCACTCCCCGACTCCCCGTGTTGATGCCTCGACAGGGGGACGCTGTTGCCGCCGGCAACCCCTCCCCGAGCCCGAGCGGCGCGGACCATACCAACGCAGGGCGGAAACGGCGGTCCCGAGCGGGATCCGAGCGTGCAGGACCCACGAGCCGCCCGCGGTCTCCTGGACGACGAGCACCCCCTCGAACGCTATGTTCGAGCTGGCCATGCCCGATCGAGCCGAGCTGATCGACCCCGCAGCCGGAGACGTCCAGGCGCGGCGCCCGTCCACCCACCTCTCGCTGTCGCGCGTCGGCGTCACCGGGGTGTCCAGGGTGATACGGCTGCGCCCAGGTGGCGGGACCGCGGAGCTGATCTCGGCCGACCTCGAGTGCTACGTCGACCTGGGCCCGCGTCAGAAGGGCGTGCACATGTCGCGCTTCGGAGAGACCGTGGAGGAGGCCATCGACGCCGTCGTGCTCGAGGATTCGTTCCGCGCCGAGACGCTGGCCGCCCACGTCGCCGAGCACGTGCGCGAGCGCCAGGGCGCGCTGCGCGCCGAGGTACGTCTGAGCGCGCGCTACCCCGACGAGCGCCTCGCGCCGGCCTCCGGCTCCCGGACCCAGGAGATCCACGTCCTCCACGCCGACGCCGTGGCCGGTCCGAACGGGACCCGACGCGTGGTGGGAGTCGAGACCCAGGGGATGACGGCCTGCCCCTGCGCCCAGGAGCTCGTGGCGGGACGCGCCCGCGAGCGCCTCGAGGCCGACGGCTTCTCGGAGGACGAGATCGAGCGCGTCCTGCGTCACGTGCCCGTCGCGACGCACAACCAGCGCGGCGTGGGCACCCTGTGGGTGGGAGCCGCCGGCGAGGGGCGCGACCCGATCGATGCCGAGACCCTGCTCCACATCGTCGAGGAGTCGATGAGCTCGGAGACCTACGAGCTCATGAAGCGCTCCGACGAGGTCGAGGTGGTGGAGAAGGCGCACCGCCGCCCGCGCTTCGTCGAGGACTGCGTGCGCGAGATGGTGCGGATGGGCGTCGAGGCCTTCGGCTCGCTCGGAGACGACGCCTTCCTCATGGCCCGGCAGGTCAACCTCGAGACCATCCACCGCCACGAGGTCGTGGCCGAGCGCTACGGGCTCCTCGGGGAGCTCGGGCGCGAGCTGGGCGCCGGCGATGCGGGCGCGGCGCGGCACCTCTCCATGCCGGAGTGGCTCGAGCGCGCTTGACGCAGGAGGGACGGTGGGCGCGCGCTACGTGACGGGCGCGCGGCCCTGCTCGATGCGGCGGCGGTAGGAGAGGAAGTAGTCGGCGCCGGACCAGACCGTGATGGCCACGCTGAGATAGAGGAGGCCCTCGACCCAGAGCGCGCCGGGGTCGGGCGCGAGGATGAGCGCGAGGACCGCGAGGACCTGCGACACGGTCTTCACCTTGCCGAGCGACGAGGCGGAGATGATCACGCCCTGCTGGCCGGCCGCTATCCGCAGCCCGCTGACCGCGAACTCCCGCGCGATGATGAGCGTGGCCACCCAGGCCGCCACCCGGTCGAGCGACACGAGCGACACGAGCGCGGCGGCGATGAGCAGCTTGTCGGCCACCGGGTCCATCACCTTCCCGAAGTTGGTGACCGTGCCGTGGGCGCGCGCGAAGTACCCGTCCAGGCCGTCGGTGGAGGCCGCCACCACGAACACCGTCGCCGCTGCGATCCACGCACCCGGGCGCTCGGTCATCAGCGCGTAGACCAGCACCGGCACGAGCAGGATGCGGACGACCGTGAGGCCGTTGGGGAGGTTCATGGCGTGGGGCATGCGCCTCAGGAGTATCCCCGCCGACGCAAGACCTCGACGCCTATGGACGACCCGAGGGGGCCGGTGACGAAGACCGTCGCCGCGAGCAGCGGCCAGGGAAGCGCGCCGCGACGGCACCCGGCGTAGACGGCCACGCACAACGCGATCCAGCCGAGGCCGTGGGTCCACCCGAGCACGGTTGTCGCGGTCTCGCCCAGGTGCCCGATGGCAACGACGAGCAGCGCCACGAAGACCGCCAGCTCGACGTGGGAGAAGATGCGCAGAGAGCGGAAGGAGAGCACCGCGCTCCCGAGGGTAAGGGCGCGCGGAGGGCCGCCCGTCGTCGGGCCGGGCGGGGTAGGTCGACCTCGAGCCGCGCGGCCGGTTAACGTCTCGCGCCGATCAAGTGAGCGAGCGCCCCCTCTCCGCTCGCAGAGCGCCGCCCAAGGAGCCCACGTTGCCGACCCGAATCGCCGCCATACCCCGCACCCTCCTGCTGGCCGTCGTCGCCGTCCTGGCGATCGCCGCGGCCGGGTGCGGCCAGGAGGAGGACCCCGCCGCCCTGCTCCAGGCCGCCTTCGACACGCCGATCGAGAGCGCGACGACCACGGTCACCGCGCGCGCCAACCTCCGGGGTTCCTCGCCCCAGACGGCGCAGCCGCTCGGCCTGCGCATCAGCGGGCCCTACAAGCGCAACGCGGAGAACCAGCTCCCGAGCCTCGACTTCCAGGTCTCGGCCTCGCAGGGCCCCGGCGCCCTCAACGCACGCCTCGTCACCGTGCCCGACAACGCGTTCGTGGTCTTCCAGAACACCGCTTACGAGGTCGGCCGCCAGCGCGTGGCGCAGGGGCTCCGGCAGGGCCAGCAGCAGCGGAAGGTGACCCTCGCGGAGCTCGGCGTCAAGCCGGCCACCTGGGTGGTCGACCCGCAGATGCGCGGCGAGTCCGACGTAGCCGGGGAGGGCACGACCCAGGTATCCGGCCGGCTCGACCTGGCGCGGATGCTCCGCGACGTCAACCGCGTCCAGCAGGAGCAGGCGCGGCGCGGAATCTCCCCAGGGCCCCAGCAGGAGATCACCGAGCAGCAGATCGCCGAGGTCGTTCGCGCCGTCCAGCAGCCCACCATGGACGTGTTCGTGGCCGGCGACGACACCATCCGGCGCCTGGTGGTGAACGCCCCCTTCACCGTTCCCCCGCAGCAGCGTCAAGCGGGAATCGACGGCGGCACCGTCAACGTGACCACCGAGCTCGCGGATGTCGGCGGGGACCAGGAGGTCAAGCCGCCGCCGAACCCACGTCCGATCGAGGAGCTGCTCGCGCAGTTCGGGCTTGGCGGGGGCGGCGGACTGCCTCCGGGAGCCGGGGCGCCGCCGGGCGGCGGGGCACCCCGAGGCGGCGGAGCCCCGGGCGGGCGGTAGGGGCCTGCCGCGGGTCCGCGCCCAGGCTCCGGCACGGCCCCGGCGCCGGGAGGGTCTCCAAGCCGACGGGGGGATTCGAACCCCCGACCCCCGCTTTACGAGAGCGGTGCTCTGGCCAGCTGAGCTACGTCGGCGGGCGAGCGCAGCTTAGTGCTCGCTGGATGCCGATGGCGCGGGCGAGCCAGCTCCGGCGGTGCGTCCGCGGGACCCGGACCGGGCCGACCACCCCTTCTGTGAACGGCTCCAGTACAACCGCGACCTGCTCTGGAGACGGACGCCGCGAGGGATCGTCCTGCACGCATGCGGCCACCACCTCCGCCATCGCCTCCGGTACGTCCCCGGGGAAACGGGAGGCCGTGAGAAGCTCACTCGGACGCGGTCCGCCGAAGCGTCCCTCCGTACGCCCCACCAGCGCTCGCCACATCGTCGTCCCCAGCAGCCAGACCCCGGCCGGCGTGCCCACCGTGCTGGTCTTCGAGTCGTGCTCGGGAATCGCCGCGCCCAGACCGGTGGTCCGATCGCCGAGGACCTGGATGCCGGCGACGTCGATGAGCTTGACGGCCGCCGACGGACCGTCGGGCGCTTGAGCGGGTCGCCCCTCACCCGCGGGCTCGAGCATCTGCACGGGCGCCCCGGGCGCGAAGAGGATGTTGTGGGGCTTCACGTCGAGGTGGACGAGCCCCTCTCCGGCGAGGTAGTGCAGGAGGCTCGACACCTGAAGGCCGACCGAGGCCACGAGCGGGTACGGCACAGGGCCGTCGCGCATGACCTGGCGCAGGCTCGGTCCCTCCAGATGCTCGAGCACGAGGTGGGGCGGGTTGCTGTCGAGGGAGGCGTCGTAGCCGCGCACCAGGACTGGATGGCTCAGCCGTTCGAGCAGCTCGGCCTCTCGCCGGAGCTTCTCGAACTTCGTCGCGACCCGGTCGGGGCGCAGGGTCTTGGCGATGACCGTGGTGCGCCGGCGCTCGTCCCACGCCAGGTAGACCTCGGTCTTGCGGCCCACCGCGATGCGCCGCACGACCCGGCGCTCGGAACCCAGCGCATCCCCCCGGCGAAGGTCCCAGCTATGGGCGGAGTCCGGTGATCGGCGGCGGAGTCCGGTGCCGAGCGTCGCGGGCTGCGTGGTGCCTGCCATCACAGGAACGTAACAAGCGTTCACGCCGTTCTCATCTTTTGTCGCTAACGCGTAAGGAACTCGGGCGCAGCGACACAAGCGGGATGGCCCGGCTCTGGTGGCAGTCGTCCTACCCGCGAGCGGACACGAGCCGCCCGAGCCGGAAGGAGAGGGCCGAGAGGGCCAGCTCCTCGTTGACGTTGAGCACGAGGGACCGGCGGACGTCCTCACATCGCTCGAGCGCCTCGCGTAGCCGCCGGGGGTCGCGTCCGGCGGCGCCGGCGAGGAGCTCGGGCCGGTCCACGGCGAGCACGGCGGCGTCCGCTCCGTCCGCCGCGCAGCCGAGGTCCCGCAGTAGAAGCGCGGCGAGCTCCAAGCCGAGCTCGAGCACCTCGGTGCGTGCCCGGCGGCCGTCGCGCTTGGCCGACTCCTCGAGCTCGCGCTCGATCGCGCGGCGCTCGCGGCCCTTGGGCTCGAGCTCGAGGCGCTTGGCGCCCCGTGCGGAGAGCTCGCCCTCGACCTCCGTCCTGCGCGCGTCGGCCAGGGCGAGCAGCGGGCGCCACGGCTCCTCGGACGTGGCCGTCACCTCCTCGGGCGCGAGCGCGGCCTGCACGATCCGCTCGGCGTGACGGCGCAGGGCCTCTCCCGCCTCCGAGGCCAGCAGGCGCGCGCGGGAGGCGTCCCCGAGCGCGAGTCGCGCGCAGGCCACCGCCCGCCGGGACTCGATCCCCTCCTCCTCCAACGCCCGGGCGATGCGCTCCGCCGGGAGTGGATCGAACCGCACGAGCTGGCAGCGCGACACCACCGTTTCGATCACGCGGCCGAGCGCACCGGTGAGCAGGATCAGGTGCACGAACGACGCGGGCTCCTCGAGCGTCTTCAGCATGCGGTTGGCCACCTCGTCGTTCATGGTCTCGACGCGCTCGAGCACGAACACCCGCCGCAGTGCCTCGAACGGCGTGCGCGTGGCCGCGGAGACGACCGGACCGGCCACGTCGTCCACGCGCATGACGTGCGCCCCGCTCGGCCTGACCCAGGTGAGGTCGGGATGGGATCCGACGTTCACGCGACGCCTCACCGCGTCGGGATCGGGAGCCCCCTCGGCGAGGAGCTCCGCCGCGAGCGCACGCGCGGCGGTGCGCTTGCCGGTGCCCGAGGGGCCGTGGAACAGGTACGCGTGGGAGGGTGCGCCCGAGGCCAGTCCGGCACCGAGCACGAGCCTCGCGTGCGGGTGCTGCTCGGTCCCCGCAAGGGCCGGGGCCTGGGCCGCCGGCGAGCTCACGCAGGAGCCTTCGCGGACGCCGAGGCGATCGCCTCCTCGACGATCGACATGACCTCGGCGTGCACCACCTCGGCCGTGCGCTCGGCGTCGACGCGACGCCAGCGGGCGGGCTCGGCGGCGGCGAGGCGCTCGTAGGCCTCGAGCACCCGGCGCTGGAGCGCCACCCCCTCGTCCTCGAAGCGGTCGGAGACGCCGCTGCGCCCGGCCGCCGCGTTTGGCGGGAGCGCGAGCAGGAAGGTCAGGTCGGGCTCGAGGCCGGCGGTGGCGAATCGGCCCACGGCGCCCACGGCCTCGACGCCGAGTCCGCGGCCCGCTCCCTGGTAGGCCAGGGAGGAGTCGAGGAAGCGGTCGCACACCACCACGCGGCCGTCGGCCAGGGCAGGTGCGATGACACGGTCCACGACCTCCGCCCGGGCGGTCGCGAAGAGCAGCGCCTCGGCCCGATCCCCGAGATCGGTGGACGGGTCCTTGAGGAGCGCACGTATGCGCTCCCCCACCGGCGTGCCGCCGGGCTCGCGGACGCGGACCGCGAGATCGCCCAGGGCGTCCGCCAGGAGCCCCGCCTGGGTGGTCTTGCCGGCGCGGTCGATTCCCTCGAAGGACACGAACAGACCGCTCACCACGGCGAAGCTACCACCGGCTCCCCCGGCTTCGGCTTCGCGTCGGGGACACCCCCGGCCGACCGCGCCGGTACCATCGCGCGCCGCATGCGCTGCCTCGTGACCGGCGGAGCCGGCTTCATCGGGTCGAACCTGGTCGACGCCCTCCTCGCGCGGGGCGACGAGGTGACCGTGGTGGACGACGTCTCCACCGGCCGGCGCGAGAACCTCGCCCTCGCCCGCACGGCCGGAGCGCGCCTCGTGGAGACCGACGTCCGCGACCGCGCGGCGCTCGCCGAGGCCTTCGACGCGGCCGGCCCCGAGGTCGTGTTCCACCTCGCCGCTCAGATCGACGTGCGCCGCTCCACCGCCGATCCCGCCTTCGACGCGGCGGTGAACGTCGGGGGGACGATCAACGTGCTCGACGTCGCCCAGGCGGTGGGCGCCCGGCGGGTGGTCAACACCTCCTCGGGAGGGGCGATCTACGGCGAGAGCCGGGTGATCCCGGCCCCCGAGGACCACCCGATCGCGCCGGAGGCTCCCTACGGCCAGTCCAAGTGGGCCGCGGAGGGCTACTGCGAGCTCTACGGTCGCCTGCACGGGCTCTCGACGGCCTCTCTGCGCTACGGCAACGTCTACGGCCCTCGGCAGGACCCCCTCGGCGAGGCGGGGGTGATCGCGATCTTCTGCAACCTCGTGCGCGAGGGCGGCACGGCGACGATCTTCGGCGACGGCCTCCAGACCCGTGACTACGTATACGTGGGAGACGTGGTCGCCGCGAACCTGGCCGCCGCGGACGTCGAGGCCACCGGCCCGTTCAACGTGGGCACCGGGATCGAGACGTCGGTGCTCGACCTCGTGCAGGCGCTTGGCGCCCTGGCCGGCGCGGCCCTGCCCGCCGAGCACGCACCGGAGCGCCCGGGCGAGGTGAAGCGGAGCGTCATCGACGCGGCCCGCGCCCGCGAGGCGCTCGGGTGGGAGCCGGGGGTGGGGCTGTCCGAGGGCTTGGAGCGGACGCTCGCGTCGATGGGCTGACCTGTGGTTGCCGACGCCGCGCCGGTCGCGGCGCCGGAGCCGCAACCCGCGGCGACGCGGCGGTTAGCCTGGAACCGACATGACCGCCACGCTCGTGATCATCGTCGTCGTCGTCGCGCTCGTCCTGCTCCTGGCGGGCCTCGCGCTGGCCACCTGGTTCTTCGGCTGGGACACCGACCGCTTCATGGCTCCCCGCCGCGCCGCGGTCACCGAGGCCGGCGAGCGGACCGCGGACAAGGTCGAGGACTTTCGGGACTGGCTGCGACTGGGACGCTGATCCGGCGCGCACTCGCCCCGGAGGCACCCACCCGCAAGGAGCGGTCGTGAGCGACGTTTTCGTCTCCTACTCCCGAAAGGACGCCTCGTCCGTCCGCCGGTTGCACGACGCCCTGGAGCGCGCCGGCAAGGAGGCCTGGGTCGACTGGCAGGGCATCGCGCCGACCGCGGACTGGATGGCCGAGATCTACCGCGCGATCGAGGACGCGGACACGTTCTTGTTCGTCCTGAGCCCCGAGTCGGTCGCGTCGGAGGTCTGCGTGCGGGAGCTCGCCCACGCCGCCGAGCACAACAAGCGAATCGTGCCGATCCTGCGCCGCGCGGTCGACCCGAAGGCGGTGCCGGGGCCGGCGGCGCGCCACCAGTGGATCTCGTTCGAGTCGGACGAGCGCTTCGACGAGGCGTTCGCCGTCCTCGTGGGAGCGCTCGAGCGCGACCCCGACTGGGTCGCCTCGCACACCCACTGGCTGCGCCGCGCCCTCGACTGGGAGCGGTCGGGTCGCGACGACAGCAAGCTCCTCCGGGGAGGCGACCTGGCCTCGGCGGAGGGGTGGCTCGCCCGCCGGGGCGCGGACACGAGGCCCGAGCCGACCGCGCTCCACAACGAGTACGTGCACGCCAGCCGGCGCGGCGCCTCACGCAGGCAGCGCCGGACGACGGTCGCGATCGCCGCGGCGCTCGTGGTCTCCATAGCGCTCGGCGCCTTGGCGCTCGTGCAGCGCAACGCGGCGAACACGCAGACGCAGATCGCGAGGTCGCAGGCCCTGACCGCGCGGGCCGAGGTCCTCCTCTCCCGGGATCCTCGCCTGAGCATGCTCCTGGCCGAGCAAGCGCTCCGCACCTCCGACACCGCGGAGGCCGGGGCGATCCTGCGCAAGGCGCTCGGCCGCGCCGAGCAGCTCCTCGTCACCCACAACCACGGGAGCGACGCGCGCAGCGCGGCGTTCAGCGGCGACGGCGCGCGGGTGATCAGCGCGGGATCGGACGGCACCGCTCAGCTCTGGGACGCACGCAGCGGCCGTGTCCTTCAGACCTTCCGCGGCCACGTGAAGACCCGGCTTCCCACCGACGTCGGCGTCCGCGACGCCGATCTCAGCCCGGACGGCTCGCGGGCCCTGACCGCCGGATCCGACAAGACGATCCGGCTCTGGGACACGGCGACGGGCAGGGAGCTCAAGGTGGTACGTCTCCCGCGCGGCCTGGAGGGTCCCAATGCGGTCGAGTTCAGCCGCGACGGCCGGCGAATCCTCGCCACGACCTTCCAGCGGGTGTACATCGCCGACGCTCGCTCCACTCGCCTCGAGGTGACCATCCGGCTGAGGGGCGAGCCGAGCGACGCCGCCTTCAGCCCCGACGGGACGAAGGTGGTCGCCGCGACGGACTCGAGCGATCCACCCACGATCTGGGACGCTGGGAGCGGCCGGCGCCTCCGGAGGCTCCGGCGAGCACCGGACAGCCTCTCGGATTCCTACAGCGCCTCGTTCAGCCCCGACGGGACGCAGGTGATCAGCGCGAGCCAGGACGCCTCCGCCCGGGTCTGGGACGCGACGAGCGGCCGGCTCCTCAGGACGATCGGCGAGGGAACCGGCGCCTACGACGCCTCCTTCAGCCCGGACGGGAGGCACGTCGTGACCGCGGGCGACCGAACCGTGAAGGTGTGGAGGGACGGACGGCTCGTCCACACGATCAGGGGTCACACGGATGCCGTCAGAAGCGCCGACTTCGACCCGGGCGGTGCGCGAGTGCTCACGGCGAGCACCGACGACACCGTTCGCATATGGGATCCCGCGCAGGGCGATCCGACCGTTCTGCGCCGCCTCCGCCGCGGACGCGCGCCGGTGACACTCCAGAGCGCCACCTTCTCCCGTGACGCCACGCGGCTCGTCACGGCCGGATCCGAGGCGACGGCTCTCGTGTGGGGCGTCGGCGGCGGAGCGCCGCGCACGGCGCTCCTCGGCGCTCGAGACAGGGAGAGCTCCGGGGCCACCGTGTCGCCCGGCACCATCGAGGACGCCGCCGTCGACCCCAGCGGCCGATTGGTCGTGACGGCGGGCAGGCCGGGCACTCGCACCAACTCGCGGATATGGAGCGCGGCCGGCGGCGAGGTGGTGCGCGAGCTCCGCCACCCGCCCGACATACCGGGCACGCAGGCCTCGGACCACAGCGCTGCGTTCAGCGCCGACGGCCAGGTGGTCCTGACGGCTGGTCCGAAATCCGCACGCATCTGGGACACGAGCAGCGGTCGGATGCTCCGTGAGCTGCGCGACCAGGGCTCCGCGCTGGTCATGGAGAAGGCGCGACTGCGTCCCGATGGTCGCGCCGTGCTCACGGTGAGCGACGATGGCGTTCGCGTCTGGGACGTCCCCGGGGGTCGAGTCGTCCGCCGGATCGCTCACCCCGGGAGGGTGGGCGACGCCGCCTTCAGCCCTGACGGCGCGAGGGTCGTCACCACGAGCTCGGACCGGACGGCGCGGGTCTGGGACTCGCGAACCGGCGCGCTCGTGATGGTGCTTCGCAGCCGCACTCCCCTCGAGGGGGCGGAGCTCGGGCCGGGCGGAGAGGTCGCGGCGACGGTGAGCAACACCCCATTACGGGGGAGCGGCCGCTACCTCACGGACGATGGAGCGGTCGCGTCGTCGCTGGCCTCCGACGCCACGGTCCGCCTATGGGACGTCGCGAGCGGCCAGACGGTCGACGTCCTAAGCGGGCACGAGGGTGGACTGGGCGCGTCGGCTCCTCCGGCCCTCAGCCGCGACGGCTCGCGACTCGCCACGAGCGACGACGGGACCGTGCGGATCTCGCCTTGCGAGCTGTGCCGCGCGCGCTCGGAGCTGCTCCGGCTGGTCCGCATCCGGGCCGGGTCGCTGTCACCGGCCGAGCGGCGGGAGTACGTGGCCGGGTAGTGCTGCGGCGCTCCGCCGCCGACGTGCTTGAGGCTGGCCGCCGTCGGCACGGGTAATCCCCGCATCCAGCGGGAAAACGGCGCCTTCGCGCGTGGGTCATAGAGGGCCGCGACCACTAGAATCGGGTGTGCTCGCTCCCCGTGTCGGAGGCGGTTCCGTCCGAGCCGGAGGGCACCATCGTCGGTCCGTTCGGCTGGCTCATCCGGTCGCTTCGGGCCATCCGTGGAGAGAGCTTCCGAGGGGGAAGACGATGACCGTGACCCACAGCGCCGCCGA
>JACCZP010000226.1 GCA_013695885.1 Thermoleophilaceae bacterium
TTCCGTCGCCGTTCGCGCCGTTCGCGCCGTCTGCCGCCGCGCCGTCGCCGTCCGCGCCGGCCGGTACCGGCTCCCGCGGCTCGCGCGCCCACTCCTCGTCGAAGTCGACCTTCCACTTCTCGGTCTCGGGGTCGCGCTCCATCTTCAGCTTCGCCCGGAACTGGCGTCCGGAGCGGCCCTTGAAGCCGGTGACCGGCTTCTCGGTGCGCCCCACGCGGTGCTCGGGGTCGGCGGCCACGCTGGCCATCAGCTCCTTGGCCACGGCCGGAGGCAGGCTCTTCCCGGCCTTGCGCTTCCAGATCACGAACCCGCAGCCGGGATCCTCCTTGCTCCAGCACGAGTAGCCCTTGCGGTTCTCCCTGACGTCGCGACCACACACGGGACAGGGCCCGAGGTTGGCACGCTCGATCTTCACGTCCTTGAGCTTGTCGAGCTCCGCGACCGTCTCGGTGGTGAAGCGCTCGATGTCGGCCATGAACGCCGGTCGCGAGTCGCTCCCCTGCTCGATCAGCCCGAGCCGTCGTTCCCACGAGCCGGTCAGCTCGGGCGAGGTGAGCGGGTGCTCGCCGAGCAGCCGGATCACCTGGATGCCCTTGTCGGTGGCCGCGAGTGCCCGGCCGTCGCGCTCGATGTAGCCCACGTCAATCAGGCGCTCGATGATGGACGCGCGCGTGGCCGGCGTTCCGATCCCCGAGTCCTTCATGGCCTCGCGGAGCTCCGCGTCGTCCACCACCTTCCCCGCGGTCTCCATGGCCCCGAGCAACGAGGCGTCGCTGAAGCGCCGCGGCGGCTGGGTCTCCTTGCGCAGCGAGTCGACCGCGCGCGTGTCCACCTGCTCGCTCTGCTCGAGCTTCGGCAGCCGCTGGTCTCCGCCCGAGTCCTCCTCGCTGCCCTTCTCGTCGACGTCCTCGCCGTAGACCGCCTTCCAGCCGGGCACGAGCATCACCCGTCCACTGGTGCGGAAGACGTGCCCGGCGGCCTCGTCCGCGACGGCGCTCGCCGCGACCGTCGTCTCCACGCGGGTGCGCTCGTAGACCGCCTCCGGGTGGAAGATCGCGAGGAACCGGCGCGCGACCAGGTCGTAGACGCGGCGCTCGTCGTCCTTCATCCGTCCGAGGTCGTGCTCGGCGCGCGTGGGGATGATCGCGTGGTGGTCCTCGACCTTCGCATCGTTCACCACCCGCCCGAGCGGGAGCTTCTCGAGGCCGGACACGTAGGCGGCGGCCGTGCGGTAGGCCGGCTCGCGCCCGACGAGCTCGGCGGTGGGACGGATCTCGGCCACCAGGTCACCGGTCAGGAAGCGCGAGCTGGTGCGCGGATAGGTGATGGCCTTGTGCTGCTCGTAGAGGCCTTGCGCGGCCGAGAGCGTGCGGCGGGCCGAGAAGCCGTAGCGCGTGTTGGCGTGACGCTGGAGGGACGTGAGGTCGTAGAGCAGCTGGGGACGCTCGCGCTCCTCCTTGCGCTCGAGCTTCGTGATCTCGCCCCGCTTGCCCGTGCAGGCCTCGACCACCTGCGCGGCCTGCTCCTCGGAGATGCGCTTGCCGCCCTGGTAGCGGCCGCGGTACGCGCGCTCGTCCGAAGCCTCGAAAGCGGCCTCGACGAGCCAGTAGGGCTCCGGCTTGAACGCCCGGATCTCCTCCTCGCGACGGGCGACGAGCGCGAGCGTCGGGGTCTGCACCCGCCCGAGCGAGACCGCCCCGTCGAACGCCGAGCGCAGCCGGATCGACGCGGCGCGCGTGGCGTTCATGCCAACCACCCAGTCGGCCTCGGAGCGGGAGCGGGCGGCGGCCTCGAGCGAGGCCATGTCCTCACCCGGACGAAGCTCCTCGAAGGCGTTGCGGATCGCGCTCTTGGTCATCGAGGAGAGCCACAGCCGCTGGACGGGCTTCTTCGCGCTCGAGGTCTCGTAGACGTAGGCGAAGATGAGCTCGCCCTCGCGACCGGCGTCGCAGGCGTTGATCACGAGGTCGACGTCGTCGCGGCGCATGAGGCGGTGGACGGCGGTGAGCTGCTTGCGCGAGCGCTCGTCGTTGGGCACGAGCTTGAAGCCGTCGGGGACGATCGGAAGGTCCGCGAAGCGCCACTTCTTGAGCTTCGGGTCGTAGTCCTCGGGCGGAGCGAGACCGACGAGATGGCCGACCGCCCACGAGATCACATAGTCGTCGCCCTCGAGATGGGTCTTGTCCTTGGAGGACTTGAACGTCCCCGGCAGGGCGCCGGCGAGGTCGCGCCCCACGGAGGGCTTCTCGGCTATGACGAGCGTCTTGGCCACTGGTGGCGGCTCACGATAGAGGTCCGTGCGGGTGCCCGGGCGGGGCCGGTGACACACTGGCGCCCTCGGCCCCGAGAAGACGCGCGATGGCCGCCGTCGGGCCTCGTGATCTGCCCGGCGACCTGGACCAGCGTCAGGCCGCGGGACTGGCGCAGGCGACGGATCCGGCCGCCGATCACACCCGACCACTCCGTGTAGTACGGCCTGACCCAGCTCGGCGGGGCGCCCGCCCGCGACTGATTACCGAAGAAGATCCGAGGCCGTCCCATCGACCCGAGCGACCATACGGGCTGCTTCGGGAAAGTCACCCGCGCTGTGCGCGTTACGGCACATGATGTTCGCCTCGGGCAACTCTTGTGCCGGGGAGTTAACTCGCGTGCCGTAGAGCACACGGAGCGAGAGGGCCTCAAGTCGGGGCAGAGAGCTCAGGCCGGACAGGGAGGCTCTGGTCAGGATCTTCACGACCTCTCCGCACTCGCGCCGAATCGCCTCCCTACGCTCCGCCGCCGTGGACTTCGGGCTCTTCGACGCGACCCTCTGGCTGTCAACCGGACTCGACCTCGTGGTGGCCGCCGGCGTCCTCCTCGCAGTGCGGGCCCGACGGGCGTCACGCGCGCGTCCGGCGGTCACGCTCGCGCGGGTTGCCGGCGCGTTCGCGCTCACAGCGACGCTCGTCGTCGCGAAGCTCGCCGTGCTCGTCGGCCTCGGCCTCGATCCCCTGTTCGGGGTGATCCATCTCGTCTTCCTCGACCTCGTGGTGGTGCTGCCCACCGTGGCCGCGGGCGTCCTTTGGCTCGGCTGGCGCCCGCCGCGGCGGGCCACGCGACCCGTACTCGCGCTCGCCGCGCTCTGCTGCCTGGCCGCCCCCGCCGGCGCCTACGCATCGTTCGTCGAGCCGTTCTCGCTGCGGGTCGAGCGGGCGAGCGTCGCTCTGCCGGACGGGCGCGGCGCGGCCTCGCCGATCCGGGTCGGAGTGCTGGCCGACATCCAGACCGACGACGTCGGCGCCCACGAGTGGGCGGCGGTCGAGGAGGTGATGCGGGCTCGGCCCGATCTCATCGTCCTTCCCGGCGACCTCTTCCAGGGAAGCGGCGCGGCGTTCGCGCGCGAGGGGCCGGAGCTTCGCGCGCTGCTCGGCCGCCTGGCGGCCCCCGGCGGGGTGTTCTTCGTCGAGGGCGATGCCGACGACCTCGACGACATCGCCCGGCTGGCCCGCGGGACGGGCGTGCGCGTGCTCGCCGACGAGATCGTCCGCACTCGGGTCCGGGGGCGCCCGGTCACCGTGGCCGGGAGCCGCCTGGCGTGGCGCGGTGCCGGCGCGCAGCGGGTGATCCGGCGGCTGGCCGAGGGCCCGGGCGAGGGGGATGTCCGCCTGGTCGTGGCCCACCGCCCCGATGCCGCGATCTCCCCGGCCGCCGGTCCGCGGATCGACCTCGTGGTCGCCGGCCACACCCACGGCGGTCAGATCCAGCTTCCGCTTCTCGGGCCGCCCCTGGTCGCGTCCGAGGTGCCGCGCGAGGTCGGCGCCGGAGGCCTCCACCGGATGCCGGACGGGCCCCTGGTGTACGTGAGCAGGGGGATCGGCGTTGAGCACGGTCAGGCGCCGCGGATGCGGATGCTCGCCCCGCCTGAAGTGTCGGTGCTCGAAGTCGGCGGGACTCAGCCGGTGGTGCAGGCCCCGGAGTCCACGCGCCCGTCGGCCCGGGCGAGCGCCCGGCGGACGATCGTGTCCGGTACCCCGTAGCCCCCGCGCTCCGAGCTGCCGACGGTCGCGGCGAAGATCGTGGTGAGCACCCGACCGTCGCCGTCCACCATCGGTCCGCCGGAGTTCCCCTGCCGCACCCGGCCGCGCACAACGGTGATGCGCCGGCGGATGGGCCCGCGCCCGTAGGCGTCCTCGCTGGTCACGGTGGTGGTCTGGCCGAGGCGCCCGGGACGGATGTCGAACGGGCCGTTCTCCGGGTAGCCGAGGATGCCGCCCGCGGTGCCGATCTCGGCGGAGTCGTTCATCGCAAGCGCGGGGGCGCCGAGCAGGCCCGTGGCGCGGAGCACGGCCAGGTCGTTGTCCGGATCGAACCAGATCACGTCGGCGTCGTGGCGCACCTCCTGGCCGGTCAGCTGGACGGTGGTGTTCTCCTGGCCCGCGACCACGTGGGCGTTGGTCACCACCACGCCGCTGCCCGCCACCCATCCCGACCCCGAGACCCCGAGCCCGCACGCCGTGCCGAGCACTCGGACCGTGCTGCGCCGGGCGGCGCGGACGTCCGGGTCTCGGGCGATCGCCGTGTTCGGTCGGCGCACCCGCGGCTTCGGACCACGGATCTCGGGCACCGGATCGAAGCGCGCGAGGGCGTCCACCACGGGACCGGCCGAGGGCAGCGTCGCGTTCAGCCGCTGGAGGATCTCGGAGCCCCGCACGTCGCGGCGAAGGTTCTGCGGAGCTGAGGTCTGGAGCACGAGCGCCCCGCCGATCCAGGCGATGCCGAGCGCGAGGCAGGCCACCAGCACCGCGCCCCCCAGGCCGTCGAGGGCGCCGAGGCTTGCTGAGAGCCGCCCCCGGAGCCGGAACCCGAACAGCTCGAGGATCGTGGCGACGATCCCACCCACGAGGAGGGCGCCCGCCAGCGAGAACAGCGGGGCGAACGACGAGCCCTGCTCGACGAGGAGAGGGGCGAAGCGAGAGCCCACGACGCTTCCGACCGCGAAGCCCACCAGAGCGCACACACCGACGATCAGCCCCTGCGAGTAGCCCCAGACGGCGAACAGGAGCGTAACAACGATGATGACCCAGTCGATCGGCGTCACTGCGCGGCGAGACGTTAGCCGCACCGCCGCCGAGACGTCGGGTCGCGACGGCTCTCGAAGAAGGATATCTTTCGGCGTGGAGCCGATGGCGTCGAGCGCTCAGCAGAACGCCCGTCGGCGCCGCCTCACCCACCGTGCGCTGCCCACCGTCGTGGCGCTCGCCGCCGCCGTGGTGATCGCCGTCCTCCTGGCCTTCGTCGGCCAGAGCGACGCCGAGCAGGCGGCTGCGCGCCTCGCGCGGGCCTGGGAGCGCGGTGACGCTCGCGGCATGCACGCCGCCCTCGCTCCTGCGACTCGCCGCGAGGTCAGGCGGCGCGCTTTCGCCCGTTCCTACGAGCGGGCCGGGGCGATGAGCACGGGTACGAGCGTGCTGGCCGGCGAGCCCGACGAGGAGGGCGCTCGTGTACGGCTGCCGGTCGCCGTCCGCACGCGCGCCTTCGGCGAGGTGCGGGGAGAGGTGTCCCTCCCCGTCCTCGAGGACGGGCTGGGCTGGACGCCGGAGGCCGTCTTCCCGGGGCTTGCGCCCGGAGAGCGCCTGTCCCGACGCACCGACGCCCCGCCGCGTGCCGCGATCCTCGCCGGCGACGGACGGGTGCTCGCCGCCGGACCCGCCTCGGCCCGGCGCGTGGGTCTCGGGCGGGCGGGGACGAGCGTGGCGGGCGCCGTCGGGCCGGCTCCGAGCTCCGAGGAGTCCGAAGCCACCTTCGCCCGCGGGTTCCCGCCGGGAACCGCCGTCGGGGTGTCGGGGCTCGAGCGGATACTCGACCGCCGGCTCCTCGGCACCCCGGGAGGCCGTCTCCTCGCCGGTAGGCGGACCCTCGCGGCCTCGCGTCCCCGGGCGGCCGCCGACGTGCGCACGACGATCGACCCCGGAGTGCAGGAGGCCGCCGCCGGGGCCCTCGGCGAGCGGTTCGGGGGCATCGCGGCGCTCGACCCGCGGACTGGAGAGATCCGGGCGCTGGCCGGAGTCGCGTTCTCCGCCCCTCAGCCCCCGGGGTCGACGTTCAAGATCGTGACCGCCACGGCCGCGCTCGAGGCCGGCGCCGTCCGTCCTCAGTCGCGCTTCCCCGTCCAGACCAAGGCCGTGATCGACGGCGTGGACCTCGAGAACGCGAACGGCGAGAGCTGCGGAGGGACCTTCGTCGAGTCCTTCGCGCAGTCGTGCAACTCGGTCTTCGCCCCTCTCGGGGTGCGCGTGGGCGCGCGCCGGCTGCTGGCCACGGCGCGGCGCTACGGGTTCGG
>JACCZP010000227.1 GCA_013695885.1 Thermoleophilaceae bacterium
CGCTCGAGCTCGGGGCCGTTGGCCGCGTAGGTGCCTACCGCGCCGGAGATCGCGCCCACGCCGACGCCGGCGAACGCCCGCTCGAGGCGCCGCACGTTGCGGTCGGCCTCGAAGGCGAACCCGGCGAGCTTCACCCCGAAGGTCGTGGGCTCGGCATGCACGCCGTGGGTTCGGCCCACGCAGAGCGTGTAGCGGTGCTCGCGAGCGCGTTCCACCAGCGCGTCGCGGTACTCCCGCGCTCCGGCCAGGCACACCGCGCCCGCCTCGCGGAGCTGCAGCGCGAGCGCGGTGTCCAACACGTCGCTAGAAGTCAGCCCGTGGTGCACCCACCGGCCGGGCTCGCCCACCGAGGCCGCCACGACGTCCACGAAGGCGGCGACGTCGTGGTCGGTCACCCGCTCGCGCTCGTGGACCGCCTCGACCGAGAACGACGCCCGCTCGCGGATCGCAGCCGCGTCCTCGGCGGGCACCACTCCGAGCTCCGAAAGCGCGTTGGTGGCCGCGAGCTCCACCTCGAGCCAGCTCTCGAGCTTGCGCTCCTCGGACCACACCGCGCCGATCTCGGGGCGCGTGTAGCGGACGATCATCTAGGCGTCGAGGATCTTCGCGGCGAGCACGGCCGCGTTGCGGGCGCCGTTGACGCCGACGCAGCCCACCGGGACGCCGGGGGGCATCTGTGCGATGGCCAGCAGCGCGTCGAGCCCGCCGGCCACCGAGTTGTCGCTCGTCAACGGCACGCCGATCACCGGCAGGTCGGTGTGGGAGGCCACGACGCCGGGCAGTGCGGCGGACAGGCCGGCGCCGGCGATGATCACCTTGATCCCGTGGGCCCGGGCGCCCCGCGCGTAGTCGGCCACCACCTCGGGGTTGCGGTGGGCGCTCATGACCTTGATCTCGTAGGCGATGCGGCGAGCGGCGAGCTCCTCGCCGGCCTTCTCCATGACCGGCATGTCGCTCTGGGAGCCCATGAGGATCGCGACGCGCGGTCCGGTCGTCACGTCGCCCTCTTCCTCGAACGCGGCCTCGATCGCCGCCTCGGCCTCCGCCTCCCGGTCCGCCGTCACCGCGACGCCCTCCTCAGGATCGTGCGGCCGCTCGATCACGCATCCACCCTATCTCCGACCCGCGCGGCCACGTCCCGGCGCATCTGCTTGCCGTCGAAGGCCACGCGCCCCGCGGCGTCATAGGCCCGCTCCCGCGCCTTCGCGGCGTCGGCGCCGAAGCCGGTCACGCTCATGACCCGACCACCGGCGGTCACGAGCTTTCCGTCGACGTCCGCGGTGCCGGCGTGGAGGACCTCGGTCTCGAGTGCGCCCAGCGAGCGCAGCCCGGAGATGGCGTCGCCGTGGGAGGAGCTCTCCGGGTACCCGCGCGAGGCCAGCACCACCGTGACCGCCCACTCCGACGACCACTCGAGTCGGACGCCCTCGAGCCCACCCGGGCGTACCGAGCGCTCGAGGACGTCGAGGAGGTCCGAGCGCAGGCGAGGGAGCACGGCCTGGGCCTCGGGGTCCCCGAAGCGGCAGTTGTACTCGAGCACCCGCGGTCCGGAGGCGGTCATCATCAGCCCCGCGTAGAGGACCCCGTGGTAGGGGGTCCCTCGCGCGCGGAGCTCGTCCAAGATGGGCTGGTGCACGGCCCGGGCCAGCACCTCGGCGTGCTCGCGGTCGATGCCCGGTACCGGTGAGAACGAGCCCATCCCGCCGGTGTTCGGACCCTCGTCGTCGTCGAAGATCCGCTTGTAGTCGCGAGCGGGGGCCATGGGCACGGCCCGGACGCCGTCGCAGAGGGCGAGCAGCGAGAGCTCCTCGCCTTCGAGCATCTCCTCCACCACGGCGGAGGTCGCGCCGAAGCGCCGCTCGAGGAACACGGAGTCGAGCGCGGCGAGCGCCTCCTGCTCGGTCCGGCACATCATCACCCCCTTGCCGGCAGCCAGGGAATCGGCCTTGATCACCACGGGGGTCCCGAAGGCCCGCACCGCCTCGAGCCCCTCCGCGTGGTCCCGAGCCTTCCGGTGGGCGGCCGTGGGCACCCCGACGGCCGCCATCAGCTCCTTGGCGTAGGCCTTGGAGCCCTCGATGCGGGCGGCGGTCGCGGTGGGTCCGAAGGCGCGCACGTGGGCCTCGGCCAGCGCGTCCACCACCCCGCGCACGAGCGGCACCTCAGGACCGATCACCGCCAGGTCGCAGCGTTCCTCGACGGCGACGCGCACGATGCCCTCGACGTCATCGACGCCGACGGGCACGCATGGCACGTGGTCGCGAGCGATGCCCGCATTCCCGGGCGCGCACACGAGCTCCGGGCGGCCGGGAGAGCGCAGCAGCCCGCGCACGAGAGCGTGCTCCCGACCCCCACTCCCAACGACCAGGACCCGGGTCACGCCGGGTCCGTCCTGCGGCGAGAACCGAGGCTCAGAGCGCGGAGACGAAGTCGTCGATCGGGATGGCCGAGAGGGACTCGTAGGTGGCGGTGCCGCGCGAGCCGAGCTCGAGCGAGACACGGGCCATGGTCGTCTCGTCGGGAGCCTCGATCACGTTGACGAAGTCGAACCGTCCCAGGACCGCCCACTGAGCGGTGACCTTGGCCCCGAGCTGCTCGATCTCCTGGTTGACCTCGCGCAGGCGCTGCGGGTTGTTCTTGAGGGTCTGGACGCCCTCGGGCGACAGAGTGCTGAGCATGATGAAGGTGGGCACGGCGTCCTCCTCTTCGGGTGAGGGTCGTTTCTCCCACATGGCGACGCCGGACGCAAGGGCACGGGGTCCTCGGCGCACGCTGCCAACCCGGAGAGCGGCGGCAGCAGCGTCATGCGCCGCCCGTGCCTCAGCACGGGCGGGGAACCTCCGCGCCCGGTCCGAGGCCGCGCCCGGCCGGCTGCGCCTCGGCCCGGCGCGCAGAGCGCTGGGCCCACGCGAGGCCGAGGCCGAGGCCGACGCTCGAGGCTGCCGCCGCGGTCACTCCCACCCGGCCGAGGCTCGGGAGCCGCTCCCAGGCCGCGAGCGTGGCCGCGAGGTCGCCCCCGTCCGCGAGCACTCCAGCGCCGAGCCAGCGTCCAACGCCTCCGCCACCACGAACCGCCTGGAGGAGACCGACGCCGAGCGCGAGATCCCGTACCCCGAGGGCACGCGTGAGCACCTTCCCGCCCGGCTCGGCGGCGGACGCGCCCACCCACACGCGCGTCAGTCCGGGCGCGACGAGCAGCCCGGCGCCGACGGACATGCGTCCGACGGCGAGGCCTCGGGCGAGCCGGATGGCGTCCATGGCCCTATCAACCTACCGGCGCGGACGATCGGGAGCGGCGGTCACGCGGAAACCGCCGGTGCGGGCACCCCGCGCTCCAGCACGAGCTCCCCCTCCACGGCATCCACGCGCACCGCGTCACCGGGCCGGAACCGGCCCTCGAGCAGCGCCAGCGCCATCGGGTCGATCAGACGCTTCTGGATCACCCGCCGCAGCGGCCGCGCCCCGTAGGTCGGGTCGTAGCCCAGGTCGCCCAGCAGCTCGCGCGCGGCATCGGTCAGCTCCACCTCGATCCCCCGCTCGCGTACGCGGTCCACGAGGCGCTCGGCCTGGAGGCCGACGATGCGTCCGATCTCCTCACGCGAGAGCGCGTCGAAGAGGACGATGTCGTCCAGGCGGTTGATGAACTCCGGCTTGAACGTGGCCCGCACGCCGTCCATCCCCCCAGCCACGTTGGAGGTCATGATCAGCACGGCGTTCTTGAAGTCGACGGTGCGGCCCTGGCCGTCGGTCAGGCGGCCGTCGTCCATCACCTGGAGCAGGACGTTGAACACGTCGGGGTGGGCCTTCTCGATCTCGTCGAGCAGGACGACCGAGTACGGGCGCCGGCGCACGGTCTCGGTCAGCTGGCCGCCCTCCTCGTAGCCCACGTAGCCGG
>JACCZP010000191.1 GCA_013695885.1 Thermoleophilaceae bacterium
CCTCGGCCGCGGCGGCGAGCACGGTGTCGACGGCCGCGGCGAGGCGGCGCTCGTGAGCGCGCCGGGCCCGCCGGTGGAGGGCCGCGTGGGAGAACTCGTCCGCCTGGAAGAAGGCGATGAGGTCGCGTCCGCGCAACTCGACCCCGGTGGCCGCGAGCCACGCCTCGAGCAGCGCCCTCGCGTCGTCGGGCCCGAGGTCAGCGCCGACGATGCCGCCGCGGACCTCCCCTTCGCGGATGACCCGCTCGGCCATGGCGAGCACGGCCGCAGGGCTCGGAGCCCCCGGGGTGCTCGGGGCCGCGGCGCGATCGACGCCCGGGGCAGGAGCCCCGGACGAATCGCCGCCGAGCGGCCCGGCCCCCGTGGCGCCGAGCGCCCGCGTGGCGAGCCCCATGGCCGAGTGGGTCAGCTTGGCTGCGCTCCCCTGGTCGCCGCGGGCCTCGGCGGCGCCCTCGCGGAGGTGGCGAAGGAAGTCCTCGGGGGACGAGGCTGCGGGCGTCTCCGTGAACGTCCGCCCGATGTCGATGCCGGCATGGTCGTCGGACCCGGCGATCCCGGTCCCCCCGTGGGTCTCGATGTAGATGGCGGCGGGGAGGTTCAGCTCGGGCGCGCGCGCGCCGTTGCGCGTCTCCCACACCGGGAACAGGCGCGCCAGGCGCCGCCGGTGGCGCGGCGCGAGCGGGGCGGCGACCGCGAAGAACGGGTGCGCCAGAGCGCACGCGATCTCGCCCGCGTGCAGGTACTCCGCGCACTCCTCGACGTCGCCCGCGTGGGCCTGGAGCCACTCGTGGTCCTCGGGAGTGATCCCGTGGCAGAGCACGTGCACCGCTTGGGGCTCGCCCTTGAACCGGGCGGTCAGCTCCTCGGAGACGAAGGTGTCCGGACGGCCGGCGATGTCGAGCGCGCCGGAGATCGTGTCGTGGTCGGTGATGGTCACGAAGTCCATGCCCCGCCGCTTGGCGAGCTCGTAGACCTCCTCGGGCGGGGTCGCGCACTCGGGCAGGCCGAGGGCGCGCTGGACGCCGAGCTTGGCCACCTGGCTGGCGGTCGAGTGACAGTGAAGGTCGACGCGGCAGGGCGAGTCGGACACGGGCGCTCCTCTCGGACGGTCGTCGAAGGAAAGAATCGCCCGCAAAACGCGGGAAAGCGTTACCAGCCGGATAAGCGCGTGTGACGCTTTCGTGAAGGAGGGCCGCTTCCGGGGACGTTCACGAATCCGTTACAGCCCGCCGGCGCCGGGCGTCGAAAGTCGGGGCGTGGCGGACGGCGTGGAGAGCACGGCGGAGGGTGTCGTGCTCGACGGGGGCGCGGTCAGCGTGGCCATCACGCTGCGACCACTGTCGTTCGAGCTGCGCCGCGGCGGTCGCCGGATCGTCCGTGGCGGCGGTCTGTGGCTGGCGCGGGGGAGCGCCGGCGACCACTTCGTCCAGCTCACCGAGGGTGTCATCCCCCACGAGGACGTGGAGGAGGTCGAGGAGCTCGGCCGGGCCGAGGTGGTCGAGCGACACGAGGGCGCGGTCGTACTGGTCGCGGCCCTGGCGGCCGGCGGCGAGGCCCGGATCGAGGTCGCGCTGGCCCCCGGGGGGCGTGTGATGATCGCGCTCGAGTGCCCGGGAGCGCCACTGCGCCTCGGCGTTCGCTGGGAGCGTCGGGCCGAGGAACGCCTGACCGGGCTCGGGGCGCGCCACGGGCTGCACCTCGACCAGGCCGGGCGCCGGGTGTGGCTCGGGGCCGACCGCCGCTATACCGGTCCCGACTGCCCGGCGGACATGCTCGAGGTGGGAGGCATCCCCCAGGGGGACTACGCGCCCGCTCCGTTCCTGCTCTCGAGCCGCGGGTACGCCGTGTGGGCCGAGGCATCGGGGCCGGGCACGCTGTTCGACCTCTCCGAGGACGTGTCGGTGTCCGCCCGCGGCGCCGCGGGGGCGCTCCGCGTCCACCTGTTCACCGATCCGACGCCGGCGGCGTGCCTGCGCCGTTACTGCCGGCTCACGGGCATGCCGGCGCTTCTGCCCGAATGGGGCTACGGGCACTGGAAGAGCCGCGACGTCTACCCCCACCAGCGCGACGTCGAGGACGACTT
>JACCZP010000247.1 GCA_013695885.1 Thermoleophilaceae bacterium
CTCGATACGATCGTCGCGATGCGCGGCTCCCGTCTCGCCCTCGCCGGCCTCCTGGCCCTGATCCTCGCCCTCGCCCTCGCGGCTCCCGCGCTCGCGGCGGACAACGGGGAGGGCCTCCTCGGCGAGACCGACGACAAGATCGTCACGGTCTTCTCGCTGGGGGTGCTGGTCTTCTTCACGCTGGTCGTGTTCGTCGGCTCGTGGGCGCAGGGGGCGCTCGACCGGCGCAAGCAGGCCCGCAAGGCCGGCATTCGCCAGCGCACCGGCTGGTAGGGCGAGTCCGCGCTTGAGCTCCGCGGGCGGCGGCGTCCGCTACGAGCGAATCGGCTCGGCCGCGGTGCTCTCCATCGACCGTCCGGAGCGCCGCAACGCCGTCGACGGCCCGACCGCCGAGGCGCTGCGCCACGGGCTCACCCGCTTCGAGGCCGACGACGACGCCCGCGTGCTGGTGCTCACCGGCGCCGGCGGCGAGGCCTTCTGCGCCGGGGCGGACCTCAAGGCGCTCGACACGCTCGCGCCGCGCATCGAGGGCGAGGACGGCCCGCTCGGGTTCAGCCGGGTGACGCCCACCAAGCCGACGATCGCCGCGGTGTCGGGGTGGTGCCTCGCGGGCGGCCTCGAGCTCGCGGCCTGGTGCGACCTGAGGGTGGCGGCCGAGGGGTCGACCTTCGGTTGCTCCGAGCGCCGGTGGGGCGTGCCGCTCATCGACGGCGGCACCCAGAGGCTGCCCCGGATCATCGGCCTCGGCCGCGCGCTCGACCTCATCCTCACCGGCCGCATGGTGGGGACCGAGGAGGCGGTGGCCATTGGCCTCGTCACCGAGGTGGTGAAGCCCGGGCGACACCTCGCGCGGGCGCTCGAGATCGCCGAGGGCCTCGCCCGCTTCCCGCAGGAGACCATGCTCTCGGACCGCCGCGCCGTGTACGAGGGCCTCGGCGTGACGCTCACGGAGGGCCTCCGGCTCGAGGCCGAGATCGGACTCGAGTCCTCGCCGGTGGGCGAGCGCGGGGCGCTTCGCTTCGCCGGCGGCGAGGGCCGCGGAGGGCTCGGCACCGGCACCTGAGGCATCCCCGCGTGCGGGGCGCCGGGGAGCCTGGCATGGTTGCCCGCCCTTGGGCGACGACCATCTCATACTCGCGGCCGGGGCGCTGCTGGCGGTCGGGGTAGCAGCATCGCTTCTGGCCGCCCGCGTCCGGCTGCCGGGGCTTGTGCTCTTCCTCGCCCTCGGGATGGTCGTGGGATCGGATGTGACCGGCCTCGTGCCGTTCCAGGACTACGAGTTGGCGCGCACGATCGGCGTCATCGCTCTCGGGTTGATCCTCTTCGAGGGAGGTTTGAGCGCCGGACTCCGGGAGATCCGGCCGGTGCTGGGGCCGGCCGCGAGCCTCGCGCTGGTCGGGACGCTGATCACCGCGGTGGTCACCGGCCTCGGCGCCGCGTTCCTGCTCGGCCTCCGTCCGCTCGAAGGCCTGCTGCTCGGAGCGGTGCTCTGCTCCACCGACGCCGCGGCGATCTTCGCGCTCCTGCGCGGATCCTCCCTGCGCCGCAAGCTCGCGCGCACGCTCGAGGGCGAGTCCGGGCTCAACGACCCGGTGGCCGTGCTCCTCGTGCTCGGCTTCATCGAATGGCTGCGCCAGCCCGACTACGGACTGGGTGACATGGCCCTCCTCTTCGCGCAGCAGCTGAGCGTGGGACTCGTGGTCGGCTTGGGGGTGGGTTGGGTCACCCGGGAGGCCTTTCGCCGGGTCTCTCTGCCCACCGCCGGGCTGTACCCGGTGCTTTCGCTGGCCTCCGCGGCGCTTGCGTTCGGTGCCGCGGGCAGCCTGGAGGGGTCCGGCTTCCTGGCCGTCTACCTCACCGGCCTCGTGGTCGGCACCGGCACCACCCCGGCGCGGCGGACGGTGGGCGCCTTCCACGAGGGGCTCGGGTGGGTGGCGCAGCTGACGATGTTCTTCGCCCTGGGACTGCTGGTGTTCCCGAGCGAGCTCCTCGACATTGCGCTCGAGGGCGCCGCGGTGGCGCTGCTGCTGGCCGTGGTGGCCCGCCCGCTCGCCGTCGCCGTCGCCACGCTGCCGTTCGGCTACCTCCCCCGGGAGCAGCTGCTACTCGGGTGGGCGGGGTTGCGCGGGGCGGTGCCTGTCGTGCTCGCCACCTTCCCGGTCATCGCCGAGGTGCCCGGCAGCACCCAGTACTTCAACATCGCCTTCTTCGCGGTCGTGTTCTCGACGGTGCTCCAGGGCGCTACCTTCGAACCCATCGCCCGGCGCCTGGGCCTGACCGCCAGCGAGCCGGCGCTGCCACGTCCGCTGACGGAGTCGGGCGCCATCCAGCGCCTCGGCGCCGAGGTGCTCGAGTTCCCCGTGGCTCCGGACGACGCCGTGGTGGGCGCCCGCGTCCGCGACCTCGGCCTCCCCCGCGAGGCGGTGGTCAACGTCATCGTGCGGGAGGACGAGGCCATCCCGCCGCGTGGGTCGACCCGGGTGGCCGCCGGTGACGAGTTGCACGTGCTGACCCGCCGCGAGTCCTCGAAGGAGGTGTACGGCCTGCTCGAGCGCTGGCGGTCGGGACCCATCGGGCGCCCCGAGCGTCCGGCTATACCCCCCGGCAGCCGCACCTCGACGTTCTCGACTTGGCGCTGGCGCGACGCCGACGGTGACGCCGCGCGACCCGAGACCGTGCGGGGGCAACCGGTGATCGAGCAGCTGCGCGTGCGCCGCGACCGCCCGGGCGGCCTGTACGTGGTTGCCGACGGACGTTACGCGATCACCGGGGACGTGGCGGCCCTCGGCCGGCGCCGCCAGCTCTCCGCGTGGGCTCAGCGCCGGGCCTCCACCGCCGACCCCGACGAGCGCGCGTGGCTCCAGACGGTGATCGGGGCGCTGGCCACCGACCCCTACGAGTGAGGTTCGCGGAGCCCGACAGACCCCGAGTCCCGGTGGCAGCAGCCTGAATCGACCGATCCGGGCGCCTAGAGCCGGAATACCGGCACGAGCCGCTTCTCGTGCTCGCCCTCGATCCTGGCCACCACCTCGACGTGGTCCTCGATCCCCGAGCCGCGCAGCTTGGTGGCCAGCAGCTCGTCCACCTGGAAGACGCCCG
>JACCZP010000193.1 GCA_013695885.1 Thermoleophilaceae bacterium
CGGCGAGGGCGGGTGAGGAACGCGACAAAGGGGTGGAGCCGGGGGGCCCCGCAGCGACCGCCGGACCCCGCGGGTGGTTGGCGGGCCGGGGGTTCGGACCAGGCACGGCGATTTCGGGTCCGCCTCGGGGTGTCGCGGTCGGGCTTCCACGCCTGGCTGCGCCGGCATCCCTCAAAGCGCTGGGTGGACGACGTCCGCCTCGCCGAGCTGATCCACCAGATCCACTCGCTAGGGCGTCGGCCCGTCGTCGGCGGCCCCCGTCGAGGTCGGCTACCCGAGCCGCGTCTTCACCGAACCCAGGCCTCCGTGCTGCAACGCCGTCCGTGTCGGGCGTGTCCGAACATCAACCGTTACCGGCCCGCGGGCTCACAGTGGCGAGAGGTATAGCGGGAGGTGACTCTCGAGATGGCGCCGTCGCAAGCATCACCTGCCCGCCGCCGGACGACAAGCTGGGCGATCCCGGTGATGGCCGCGGCGATCGAGAGCGAGGCGAGCAGCGGGAGCCAGACGCTGTCCTGGAAGGTCGAGCCGAAGAGGTAGCCGAGCAGCGCCATGGCGCCCGTCCACAGGAGTGCGGCGGCGACCTGGAAGGGAAGGAAGCGCGTCCTCCACTCCATCTGGAACGTCCCCGACGCGAACATCACGGCGGTACGGCCCCCTGCGACGAAGCGGGACACAAGGATGATCCACCGTCGACGCTCGAGTTGGTCCTCCGCCCACGCGAGCCGTCCTCTGCTCTTATCGGTCCTGAACAGCTTGCCCGCCGCGCGCGTCCCGAGCTTCGCGCCCAGCAGGTAGGTGAAGTTGTCCCCCGCGATCGCGCCGGCGAGGGCCGGCGAGCACGACGAGCCAGAGGGAGAGCTTGCCCTGCGCGGCGAGCACCGCGCCGGTGAGGACGAGCGTCTCGCCCGGGACGACCGGGAACCAGGCGTCGAGCCAGACAAAGCCCACGATGACCAGGTAGGTGATCGCCGATGCGGTGACGAGGTCCTCGGCCGAGCCGACCATCCGACACCTCGCCTACCCGATGGAGAGGGCCCGAATCCGAACCGGCGTCGCCCGCCACGCCGGTCGAGTCCCGGCAGCGTCTCATGCTTGATCCAAATCTCGGATCGCGGATCTGGTGCCAAGGGACATAAGAGAGCGCCGGTGCCGACCATGAACCGGGAGACTGCCATCGACCTTCTCCGGCGCACTCCGTTTACGCAGGGCAGGGTGCGCCAGGTCGCAATGCCGCCGGCCGCGCGAACGCTCAGCACGCTCTCCCACGTCGACTACGAGGACGCCTTCCTCGTCGAAACCGGCCCGGCTCAGGACCGGACGGGCGAGCAATGGGCCCGAGCGGTCTTGGACGACGCTCCGGTGATCATGCGAAGCGCGCTTCGGTCAGGGTGGTTTGCGCTCGGCCTGGAGCTCGGTTCAACTCGGTCTGACCGATTCGTGCTCGGCTGGGAGGTGGGGCGCAGCTCCCCGGACTTCGCACTCCTTGCTGCCCGCTCCCGCCTCGGGCTGCCGGCCGAACTGCTCTTCAAGCGCCAGGAGCACACGCTGCTCTTCGCCACCTTCGTGCAACAGGAGAACCACATCGCACGCGCGGTGTGGGCCGGAGTCGCGCCCGTGCATCGACAGGTCGTGCGGTGCGTCCTCGAGCAGGCCAGCTGCTCGGACCCCTGGCGTTCGGCTATCCGCCGCCGCGCCGCGCCGGTTCCCCCGAGCCGCTGAGCGCGGGCACGAGCTCGGCCGCGACCCGGCCGAGGTCGTCGATCGTCCTGACCACCTCCACCGAGTCGCACACCGGCTCGTAGCGGGGCATGTCGCAGCCTCCGAGCGACCAGCTCCAGCGCGGCTCGGGGGTGAGCCACACGACCCGGCGGGCGTGCCGGGCGATGTCCTCGAGCGCCGCCACCCCCGGCGGCCGGCCGTTGTTGCGACCGTCGCCGAGGACCACCACCGTGGTGCGGCGGCTCACCGCGCTCAGATGCTCGGTGCGAAACAGCTCGGCGGCGCGGCCGAAGTCGCTGTTCTCGTCGACGTCGAGCAGCTCGCCGCCGAAGATCGCCTCGGTCGCGCCGGCCAAGGAGCGGTCCTCGAGCAGGCCGGTCAACTCCACGAGGTCGGCGACGAACGCGAACGTGCGGACCTTCGAGAACAGGCTCTGGAGCTCGTAGACCAGGTGCAGCCACAGGCGCGCGAGGTTGCGCGTGGACACCGACACGTCGAGCAGCACGCACAGCCGCGGGCGGCCCTCGCGGCGACGCCGGAACACCGGACGGAAGGGGATGCCCTCGTAGGCCAGGTTCTGCCGCAGGGTGTGGGGGACGCTGATGCGACCCACGCGGTCGCGGCGCTGGCGGCGCGTGGTGGCTCCGCGAAGCTGGCGGCCGAGGCGGCGGATGGCGGCCTCGAGCTCGCGCTTCTCGCGCGGGGACAGGTCGAGCCGGCGGCGTAACGGGAGAGCCCCGAGGCCGGGGTCGGCGTCCTCGCGGGCGGCCGCCAGCCGATCCTGGCGCTCGCGGAGCGAGCGCAGAAGGTCGGGCAGCGCGGCCAGGATGTCCTCCGACTGAGCCTCGATGGCCTGGAGAAGGCCCTCGTCCACGCCCTCCTCGCGAAGGTCCTCCACCAGCTCGGCCAGCTCGGATGTGGTCAGGTCGAGCGGGAGCTCCTCGGCGCCGGTCTCGGGCGCGACCCCGCCGGGCTCGAACGACCGCGCCCGGCGCACCCGCAACTGGTGGGTCTGGCGGCGCATCGCGGCCTCGAGCGCCTCCTGGCTGCGCGAGAGCATGAGCTGGGAGCCGAACACCGACAGCCGCAGCCGCTCGGGCTCGCCGTGCAGGTCGGTGGAGGGGCGGATGTCGTTCTCCCCGAGGAACTGGCGCAGGTCGATCGGCTCCGGCTCGTCGTGGGAATGGCCGCCCTCGTCGTCGAGGGGGTCGCCCTCGAGGTCCTCGCCGAAGCGCAGCTCGGTGGGCGCGCCGCCCGCGCCGTGGTGGTGGGGGTGCAGGTGCGCCGCGGCGGACCGGCGCTCGTGCCCGAGCCCGAAGTAGAGGTCGAACAGCTGCTCGAAGGCCGCTAGATCCTCGGGACTCTTGACGAGCGTCGCCCGGAGGGCGTCGCGGACCACGTCGCGCTCGGCGAGGCCGACGCTCTCCACGGCGCTCAGCGCGTCGAGGCCCTCGGCGGTGGACACGCGGACGCGGTTACGGCGCAGGAGGCGGACGAAGTCGCCGAGGACCCTCTCCACGCGGGTGCCTCAGTGGCGGTGACCGGCCGCGGCGGCGTGGGAGTGGCCCCCGTGGGAGTGATCGCCGCCCGTCGCGGAGGCCTCGCCGCCCGCGCTCGGGCCGGCGAGACTGTCCCCGAGCCCGCCGTCTCCGCTTCTCAACCGCTCGATCACCCGCTCGGCGTCGCGCTCGTACTTGACGAGCACGCTGAGGGTCTCCTCGATCACCTCCGGCGAGAGCCGCGGCGCGCCGAGCACCACGAGCGCCTGCGCCCAGTCGAGGGTCTCCCCGATGCTCGG
>JACCZP010000260.1 GCA_013695885.1 Thermoleophilaceae bacterium
TGCATGTACTCGTGGACGAGGGCGTGTCCCTTGCCGCGGGCGAGCATGTAGCGGTTGGCCCACCACGCGAAGGGGAAGGCGACGGCGAACCCTAGAGCGACGCTGCCCCAGAGCAGCGGGTCGAAGACGCCCGCGTCCATCGCGCCCGGCACGAGGAGCACGATGACGTTGTCGATCACCTCCATGATCGCGATCGACACCGTGTCGGTGGCGAGGATGATCGGCAGCGCCGCCCCGAACGTGAGTCCGGCCCTGAGAAGCGGGACCGAGGTCAGCGTGTATCCGAACAGGAATGCCAGTCCGACCGCGAGTGCTATCGAGGCGAGGTTGCCCCAGCCGAGCGCCGCGGCGACCCCCATGCCCACCACCTCGCCGGCCGCGCAGCCGGTCAGGCAGTGCAACGTCGCGCTGATCGCCAAGCGGTTGAGCGATCCACCATGATGATCGTGCGTCTCGTTGGCGCCCTCCTGTTCGGGGGGCCTCGCTCCGTGGGCCTGCGTGTCGGTGGTCGCCATTCGGTCACTCCTCGGTCGAATCGGAAACTACGCGGGCACCGGCTCCTCCGCCCGTTCTGCTCTGAAGCTCCGCAGCCGCAGCGAGTTCGACACCACGAAGACGCTCGAGAGGGCCATCGCCGCCCCCGCGAAGAGCGGGTTCATGAACCCGAGCATGGCCACGGGCACGAGCGTGACGTTGTACGCGAAGGCCCAGAAGAGGTTTCCCCTGATCGTGGACAGCGTTCGGCGCGAAAGCCGGATGGCGTCGGCCGCCGCCCGGAGGTCGCCGGAGACGAGCGTCAGGTCGGAGGCCTCGATGGCCACGTCGGTGCCCGTGCCGATCGCGAGCCCGAGATCGGCCTGCGCCAGGGCAGGTGCGTCGTTGACGCCGTCGCCGACCATGGCCACCACCCTTCCCTCGGCCTGTAGGCGGCGGACCACTTCGGCCTTCTGGGCGGGCAGGACCTCGGCGATCACCTCGTCGATGCCGACCTGTGCGGCCACCGTCCCTGCGGTCTCCTCCGTGTCGCCGGTGAGCAGCACGGGCCGCAGGCCCAGCGCCTTCAGCCGGCGCACCGCCTCGGCGCTCGTCGGCTTCACCGCGTCGGCCACCACGAAGATCCCGCGTGCCTGACCGTCCCAGGCGGCGGCGATCGCGGTCTGGCCCCTGGACTCCGCCTCGCGCCTTGCTTCTTCCAGCTCGATCGGTAGGTGGACGCTCCGCTCGGTCAGCAGGCTGGGGCGTCCGACAACGAGCGTCCGACCTTCGACCACGCCCTCGACCCCGAGGCCCTCGCGGTTGGTGAACCGCTCTACCGGAGGCAGCTCGCCCTCGGCCGACGCCGCCCGGGCGATGGCTCGGGCTATCGGGTGCTCGGAGGCGTGCTCGAGCGCGCCCACCACGCGAAGCACCTCGCCGCGGTCGACGCCATCCGCCACCGCCACGCCGGCGAGCGTCATCTCCCCGGTCGTCACCGTGCCGGTCTTGTCGAGCACGACGGTGTCCACGCGGTGCGTGGACTCGAGCACCTCGGGCCCCTTGATGAGGATCCCGAGCTGCGCGCCGCGGCCCGTCCCCACGAGCAGGGCAGTGGGCGTGGCGAGGCCGAGCGCGCACGGGCAGGCGATGATCAACACCGCGACCGCCGCGCTGAAGGCGAAGGCAGCGCCGCTCCCGCCGCCGAGCCAGAAGCCAAGGGTGACCGTCGCGAGCACGATCACGACGGGCACGAAGACGCCCGAGACGCGGTCGGCCAGGCGCTGCACGGGCGCCTTGCCGGTCTGAGCGTCGGTCACGAGCCTCGCGATCTGGGCCAGAGCGGTGTCCGAGCCCACCTTCGTCGCTCCCACCACGAGCCGGCCGCCGGCGTTCACGCTCGCGCCGACGACCTCGTCGCCAGGCTGCTTCTCGACCGGTACCGACTCCCCGGTGAGCAGTGACTGGTCGACCGCCGAGGCGCCCTCCTCGACGATGCCGTCGGTGGCCACCTTCTCGCCGGGGCGCACCACGAAGCGGTCGCCGGCCTCGAGCTGCTCGACCGGGATCCGGCGCTCGCGGCCATCGGCATCGAGGACCGCGACGTCCTTGGCGCCGAGCTCGAGCAGGGCGGTCAGGGCCGCCCCCGCCCGGCGCTTGGCGCGGGCCTCGAAGTAGCGGCCGGCCAGGATGAGGGTCGTCACGACGCCCGCGGCCTCGAGGTAGATGTGCTCGACGCTCGCCCCGCGATCGAGCACGAGATCCATGCCCATTCGCATGCCCGGGGTGCCGGCCCCGAGGAGGAACAGGGCGACCACCGACCAGCCCCATGCCGCCAGCGTTCCGACGCTGATCAGCGTGTCCATCGTCGCGGTGCCGTGGCGGAGGTTCTGCCAAGCGGCGCGGTGGAACGGCCATCCCGCCCACAGGACGACGGGGGTGGCCAGCTGCAGGGAGAGCCACTGCCAGTAGTCGAACTGCAGCGCCGGAAGCATGGCCAGCAGGAGCACCGGAGTCGAGAGCACGGCGGCGCCGAGGAGCCGGTGTCGCAGCGTCGCGAGGTGGTGGTCGTCTTCCACCTCGGCGGAGGTCGCGCCGGCCGCCCCCGAGGCGTGAGGCAGGACTGCGTTGTAACCCGTGGCGGCCACCGCCCCGAGGAGGTCCTGCGTGTCCACGTGCGCCGGGTCGAACTCGACCGCCGCCTTCTCGGTGGCGTAGTTGACCGTCGCCTCGACGCCGTCGAGCTTGTTGAGCTGGCGCTCGATCCGGTTGGCGCAGGAGGCGCAGGTCATGCCCTCGATCGGCATCTCGAGCCGCTGGGTCGTGGCCTCCGCGCTCATAGGTCAACCTCCCCTTCGACTGAGCTCCCTATCCGGCAGGAGCCCGACCGAAGGGAGGGCGTCCCCCAGGGTCTGAGAGGCTCAGTCAGCGGAGCCGAGAAGGGCTCCGTGTGAGGAACCGCCAACGCCGGGAGAGCGCCCTCGACGCAAGCCGCTTCAGACGGCCACGATGAGACCTGCGCCTCCCGGCGTGACGGAGCGCCTGAACCGACCACAGGAAGTCGTGCCCGGCCCAAGCGCCGATCTATGAGCACTCGGAACGGTACTCCCCGGCGGGACCTCGGACCAGCACCCCAACCGAGGGAGGACCGACCATGCCGGATCTCGAGCAGGCCGTGCGCTTTGGCGCGATCGACTGGGCCAAGGACGCCCACGCGGTCTCGATCGTCGACGAGCGCGGCGCCGAAGTGCTTGCGGAGAGCTTTCCCCACACCGAGGCGGGCGTGTGCGCTCTGACCCGCGTCCTCGCCGATGCCGACGTCTTGCGCGTGGCCATCGAGCGCCCCGACGGACTGCTCGTTGACCGGCTGCTCGGGGCCGGGCTCTGCGTCGTCGCCGTGCACCCCAACAAGCTGGCCTCGGCGCGCGAGCGCCACAGCGCCTCGGGCAAGAAGTCCGACGGCTTCGACGCCTACGTGCTCGCCGATCTCTTGCGCACCGATGGCCACCGCTTTCCGTCCCTGCGCCCCGACGGCGACGAGACGCGTGCCCTGCGCGCGCTCTCGCGCACCCGCGAGGACCTGGTCGGGGCGCGCGTGGCTCTGGCCAACCAGCTGCGCGCCCAGCTCGAGGCCTTCTGGCCGGGGGCGGCGGTCATCTTCAGCGACATCGACTCGCCGATCGGGCTGGCCTTCCTTCACCGCTATCCGAGCCCTGAGGACGCCTGCCGGCTCGGCCCTCGGCGCCTCGAAGGCTTCCTCGCCCGCCACGGCTACTGCGGCCGGCGCTCGGCCGAGGAGCTGCTGGCGCGACTGCGCCAGGCGCCCGAGGGCGCGGGCGCAGAGGCCGAGGTCGAGGCCCGCCGCCAGGCCGTGCTCTCGCTCGTGGCCTGTCTGCGCCCGCTCGTCGAGCAGATCGGCCTGCTCGAGTCTGAGATCGCCGGGGCCGTGCGCGCGCACGCCGACGGAGCCATCTTCAGGTCGCTGTTTCGCTCGGGGGCGACGGTTACCGCCGCACGGCTGATCGGCGAGATCGGCGACGTGCGCGAGCGCTACCCGAGCGCCGACTCCCTCGCCGCCGACGCCGGCATGGTCCCCGTCTCGAAGAGCTCGGGTCGCTCGCGCGTGGTCAGCTTCCGCTGGGCCTGTGACAAGCGCCTCCGGGCCGCGGTGGCCTGCCTGGCCGACGCCACCCGCCACCACCATCGGTGGGCTGGCTCGGTCTACCGGCGAGCACGGGCCAGAGGCTGCGACCACCCGCACGCCATCCGCATCCTCGGCCGAGCGTGGCTGCGGGTGATCTGGCGGATGTGGCAGGACCGAGTGCCCTACGACCCCGCCCTTCATCGCGGTCTGCAGCAACTCAACCCCGCGGGGGGTTGACACAGGAAGTCTCATCGCGGCACCTCCAGCGTGTAGGCGACCGTGCGAACCTCGCCGCCCGTCTTGAACTGCAGGAACAGGCGGTAGCGACCGGCCGTGGGGAAGGTCGCCGCGAAGGCGACCTCGTTGCCGTGGGCATCGGCGCTCTCGGCCTTCCCCCCGCCGTGGCTCTCCCCTGGCGTCCCTTCGTGCCCTTCGCCCGACTTGGGGTGGACGTGGAGGTAGGCGAGGTCGCCCCGACGTAGCGCCACGAGATGGCCGTTCGCCCCTAGGTAGGGCTCGAGCTCCTCGAGCGGCCGGCCGTCGCGGGATACCTCGAAGGTCACTTCGCTCTCCCGTCCGGCCCGAAGCTCGGGTGCGTCGAGCGAGACGTCGAACCCCTCGGCGCTATCCGTGGGCCGCGGGGCAGGCAGGGGCTCGGGCCGGAACTCGCCCGGCACGAAGAGGTCGGTGGCGAGCGTCCGCTGCCTGCCGCCGACCTTGAAGTCGGCGTAGGCCCGGTAGGTGCCCGGGGCGGAGAGCTCGAGATCGACCGCCCACGTGCCATCCGGCGCCCTCTTCGGGTGCACGTGCTCGTAGGTCGCGGTGTCGCGCCGCACCACGATGAGGTGCATCTCGCGCTCGGACTCGAGCTCGTAGCCCTCTCGCAGCGCCCGACCCAGCGGGTCGGTGATGCGGAAGGCAAAGCGCGCCCGCTCTCCGTCGCCGAAGAAGGTTCGGGCGGGCTCGAGCGAGAGGCCTTCGTCGCTGATCGCCAAGCCGCCGGCCGCGGGGCCCCGGTCGGCGCTCGCGTGAGCGCCCCCGTGTCCCGGGGCGGCGCCCCGGGGCGGGGGCTGTGCCCCGCCGTGCCCACCGGCCGGCTCTCCACCGGCCGTGCCGATCGTGGCACCGGCGAGCGCCGCCCCGCCGAAGGCGAGCACGAGCAGACCGGCGAACGCGAGGAGTCTCGTCGAGACGTTCATCGTCAGCTCCCTTCCGGTCGCGTGACCAGACGCCTCAGGCGGCGAGGCGGTAGCCGGCCTCGGCCACGGCCTCCCGCACGGCGGTGTCGTCGATGTCCTCGCCGCGCACGGTCAAGCGGCCGGTGGTGATGTCGGCGTCGACGGCCTCGACACCCGAGACGGCCGCGACCTCCTCGGTCACCGAAAGCCGGCAGTGACCGCAGGTCATCCCTTCAACCACGTAGGTGCGCGCATCGCTCGTTGACACGGTTGGCCTCCCAGTACTCCGCAGGGGTATGAACGAGGCCACTGTAGCACACCCCC
>JACCZP010000284.1 GCA_013695885.1 Thermoleophilaceae bacterium
GGTCATGTGCCGAAACATACGCCCACTTCACAACTTCGAGCCGTCCGCGACCGACGACGAGGTGGGGGCCGCCGCCCTCCAATACGTGCGCAAGGTCAGCGGCTCGACCAAGCCCTCCAGGCAGAACGCCGAGGCGTTCGACCGCGCGGTCGAGGAGGTCGCGCTCGCCACCTCGAGGCTGCTCGGCGAGCTCGTCACCGCGGCCCCGCCGAAGGACCGCGAGGTCGAGGCGGCGAAACGGCGGGCGCGAGCGGCCGAGCGCTACGCGGCCTGAGCACGGCTCGGCCCGCCCGCCTCAGCCGCCCTGTCTGGCGTAGGGGCGGCTGATCCGGGCCAAGCTCCGGCGCGGGCTCAGATCCCGAGCTCCTCGGAGGCCATCCGGACCCCCTCGAGCCGCGCCGAGATCTTCTGCATGGCGACGTCCCGCGCGAAGTCCGGCGACCCGTGCTTGGGCTTGACGTCGCGGCTGAACGGCGAGAAGCCGCAGTCGTCCGTGGCGCCGAGGCGCTCGACGGGGATGTGCTTGGCCGCGGTCACCAGGTCGTCCTTGACGCCCTCCGGCGTCTCGACGTCGGGCGAGAGCGGATCGATCACTCCCATGAAGCAGACCTGCGGCACGCCGTTCGCGTCCTCGCGGCTGTACTGCCCACAGAGCTGGTAGACGCTCTCTTTGTCGTCCTCGCTGGCGCACTGGATCAGGAAGTAGCCGGCGTTCAGCTCGAACATCCGCGAGAGCAGCTTCTCGTAGGGCACGTCCTTGCTGTGCACCGAGTCGCAGTCGCCGCCGGGGCAGGTGTGGATGCCGATGTTCCTGCGCTCCTCGGCCGAGAAGCGGTCGATCACCCGGTTGTTCAGCTCGATGAAGTCCCCGAGCATGTCACGCCCCGTCCATGGGTTGCGCGAGTCGTTCTTGTTGGCGAGGCGCCCCTCGGTGAAGTCGATCGAGACCCGCTCGGCTCCGGCCTCGAAGCACTGGCGGATGTCCTTCTCGACCTCGTCGCAGAGGTCGGAGAGGAACTCGTCGCGTGAGTAGCCCTCGATCTCCTCGTCGAGGGGGTAGAGCAGCATGAGCATCGAGGGGGCGATGACGGCCTGCTTGACGCCGTGGCTCGCGATCTGCTTGTTCTTCTCGACGAACTCCGAGGCGAAGGTCTTGTACCGGAACGGCCCGCCGGTGAGCCGGGGCAGCTGACGGTGGTGGCCGTCGTCGAAGATCGCGAAGTACTGCCCGTCACCGGCCAGGTTGTCGGCCAGACCGGTACCCGCGAGCGTCGTCGTGATCGGGTAGGTGGCGAAGCTCGACTCGCGCTGCTCGCCGTCGGTGACGAGTACCTCCCCGGTCTCCTCGAGGCGCTTGATCGAGTCCTCGGCCGCCTCATCCTGCCGGGCCTCGAGCTCATCCAGGTCGATCTTGCCCTCGTCGTAGTCGGCGTAGGCCTCCTGGAGCTTCATCGGCCTCGGCAGGGAACCGACGATCTCGGTGGGGATGGGCATGTCTCTCCTCGGTGACGCTTACGGGGTGCTCGGCGATGAGTCGGCTTGCGGGACTCGCACGGGGAGCACGCCGAGGTGATCCGCCGAGGCGACCTCGAGCCCAACCTCCCCGCGGTCGAGGCCGCCGATCCTAACCTGCAGCGTCTCGGCGGGGTCAAGCGTCGCGGCGCGCCAGGATCTCCCGAAGGCGCTGCGCCTCGTCGGGCGCCATCTGGTAGCCGTGCTCGGGCGCCGGGTAGCTGCGGTCGCGCACCTCATCGGCGAACGCGGAGACGCCGTCGACCATCGCGTCGCGCACGCTGCCGTAGCGCTTCACGAAGCGGGCGGCGTGACCGTCGAAGATGCCGAGCAGGTCGTGGAAGACGAGCACCTGGCCGTCGGTGGCGGGGCCGGCGCCGATGCCGATGACCGGGACCTCGAGGCGGGGCATGACCGCGTCGGTCACCTCGCCGGGAATGGCCTCGAACACGATCGCGAAGCAACCGGCGTCCTCGAGCGCGATCGCGTCGGCGATCACGTCGAGGGCGCGGTCGGCCGTGCGCCCCTGCGAGCGGTAGCCGCCGAGGGACGTTGCCGTCTGCGGGGTGAGGCCGACGTGGCCCATCACCGGGATGCCGGCCTCGACGATCGCCCGGGCCCTCTCCACCGAGGTGCCGCCGCGCTCGAGCTTGACCGCGTCGCAGCCGGCCTCCTTGACGAAGCGCTGGGCAGTGGCGATGGCATGCTCGTTCGAGCCCTCGTAGGAGCCGAAGGGCAGATCGCCCACGAGCATCGGCGTGGAGAGCCCGCGCCGAGCGGCGCCCGCGAGCATCAGCATCTCCTCCACCGACACCGGGACGGTGCTCGGATAGCCGAGGACGGTCATGGCCCCGGAATCGCCGACCAGCACGACGTCCACACCGGCGGCCTCGGCCACCTGGGCGCTCGGGTAGTCGTAGGCGGTGACCATGACGATCGGCTCGCCGAGCGCCTTCTTCTCGGCCAG
>JACCZP010000288.1 GCA_013695885.1 Thermoleophilaceae bacterium
TCGTCCATGTTCCGCGGCTACAGCGTCTTCATGAAGGGCAAGGACCCTCGGGACTCGCACTTCATCACCAGCCGCATCTGCGGCATCTGCGGCGACAACCACGCCGTCTGCTCGGTCTACGCGCAGAACATGGCCTACGGGGTCAAGACGCCCCCGCTGGGCGAGTGGATCATCAACCTCGGTGAGGCCGCGGAGTACATGTTCGACCACACCATCTTCCAGGACAACCTGGTGTTCGTGGACTTCTGCGAGCAGATGGTCAAGGAGACGAACCCGAGCGTGCTCGAGCGGGCCGAGACCACCGAGGCACCGCGCGGGAGCATGCACGGGTACCGCACGATCGCCGACATCATGCGGTCGTTCAACCCGTTCACGGGGGCGATGTACCAGGAGTCGCTCGTGATGAGCCGCATCTCGCGCGAGATGTGCTGCCTCATGGAGGGACGGCACGTCCACCCCTCGACGCTCTACCCGGGCGGCGTGGGCACGGTGGCCACGCCGACGCTGTTCACCGACTACCTGACGCGGCTGCTGCGGATGCTCGACTTCATCAAGAAGGCCGTGGCCTTGAACGACGACATCTTCGACTTCTGGTACGAGGCGCTGCCGGGTTACGAGGAGGTCGGGCGCCGGCGGGTCCTGCTCGCGTGCTGGGGCGCCCTCCAGGACCCCGACGTGGTCACCTACGATTACAAGAACCTCGAGGACGCCGGGAACGCGATGTTCGTGACCCCCGGCGTGATCGTGGACGACCAGCTGGTCACCACGAGCCTCAAGGACATCAACCTCGGGCTGCGGATCATGCTCGGGTCCTCCTACTACGACGACTGGCAGAACGAGGAGACCTTCGTCTCCCACGACCCGCTCGGCAACCCGGTGGACAAGCGCCACCCGTGGAACCAGACCACGCTGCCGAAGCCGCAGAAGCGGGACCTCGACGGCGGCAACTACTCGTGGGTGATGAGCCCGCGCTGGCACGACGAGCGCACCGGCGACAACCTCGCCCTCGACACGGGAGGCGGCCCGCTCGCGCGCCTGTGGGCCACCGCGCTGGCGGCTCACACCAACGCCGGCGGGTACGTCCTGGCGAACACCGGCAACTCCGTGGAGATCAACCTCCCGGCGACGCCGAACACGCCCGAGGCGCGCCTCGAGTGGAGGATCCCGAAGTGGTCGAACGCGATCGAGCGCAACCGGGCCCGGATGTACTTCACCGCCTACTCGGCGGCCGCGGCGTTCCACTTCCTCGACAAGGCGATGGCGGAGGTGCGCTCGGGACGGACCAAGGTGTTCGAGGAGTTCACGGTCCCGGACGAGGCGATCGGATGCGGCTTCCACGAGGCGGTGCGTGGCGTGCTCTCGCACCACCTGGTGATCCGCGACGGGAAGATCGCGAACTACCACCCGTACCCGCCGACCCCGTGGAACGGCAGCCCGACCGACTCCTACGGCACGCCCGGTCCCTACGAGGACGCCGTGATGGGCATGCCGATCTTCGAGGAGAACGGCCCGGACTCGTTCCGAGGAATCGACATCATGCGGGCGGTGCGATCGTTCGACCCGTGCCTGCCGTGCGGCGTGCACATGTACCTGGGCAACGGCAAGACCCTCAAGCAGACGCACTCGCCGATGTTCGGCGCGCAGAACGGCTGAGGACGTGGAGGACGAAGGAGCACGCGAGCTGGTCGGGAGGGTCGAGGCGCTTCTTGAGAGCGTCGAGGCCCTGCCCGACCCGGCCGGCCGCGAGGCCGCGGGCGAGGTGGTGGCCGCCCTCCTCGACATGTACGGGGAGGGGCTCGCACGGATCGTGGACATCATGGCGAGCTCGGAGGCCGAGGGGCTCGCCACGGCTGCGGTCGAGGACGAGCTGGTCGAGCACCTCCTGCTCCTGCACGACCTCCACCCGATCCCGGTGGAGGAACGCGTGGTAGGGGCGCTCGAGGGAGTGCGCCCCTACCTCGAGTCGCACGGAGGCAACGTCGTGCTCATGGCCGTCGAGGACGGGGTGGTGCGCGTCCGGCTCGAGGGGAGCTGCGACGGGTGCCCCTCTTCGGCGATGACCCTCAAGCTCGCGATCGAGGAGGCCGTCCACAAGGCGGCCCCCGAGGTGGAGCGCGTCGAGGCCGAGAACGCCGAGCCGGAGGAGGAGGCGGCCGACGGGCTGATCCAGTTGACGGTGGCGAAGGGGCTCGGGGGCGGCGACGCGACCCTGGCGAGCTCCCACGGCCCGGGTGCGGGCGGCGGCTCGGCCGGCGTCGGGCCCGCGGGCGGCGCCGACGGCGCATGGGCGATCGCCGGTGCGCTGCCCGAGCTCTCGAACGGCGGCACCCTCGTCAAGCCGGTGGGGGGTGAGGCCGTGCTGTTCCTGCGCCTCGACGAGACCTTCTACGCCTACCGCCCCACGTGCCCGGCGTGCATGTCGTCGCTCGACGGCGCCGGGCTCGACGGCGATGCCCTCTCCTGTCCGGCCTGCGGCGAGCGCTACGACGCCCGCCGGGCCGGCCGGTCGCTCGATGCGGAGGGCCACCTCGTGCCGGTTCCCCTCCTGGAGGACGAGGCCGGCATGGTGAAGGTCGCCGTCGGCTCGCCGGTGGCCTGAGCGGCGTGGCGGCGCGCAACGGCACGCTCGCGTCCTCGCGCCTGCGCCGGCTGGCGCAGGAGAAGGCCGAGGAGAAGCAGGCGGCGCTCGAGGCATGCGAAATGTGCGCCGAGAAGATCGGTGCGCAGCACCGGCACGTGATCGACCTCTCCTCACGGGATATGAAGTGCATCTGCCAGGCCTGCAAGATCCTCTTCGACCGTCCTGCCGCCCCCGCCGACCGCTTCCGCCTCGTGCCCGACCGGCGCCTTCGGATAGGGGACCTGGAACTGGACGACGTGATCTGGGATGACCTGCGGGTGCCGGTGGACATGGCCTTCTTCTTCCACCACTCCGAGGCCGAGCAGGTGCTCGCGTTCTACCCCGGGCCCGCGGGCGCCACCGAGTCGCTGCTCGAGCTGCGCGCCTGGGAGCAGCTCGAGACGGCGAACCCGATCCTCGCGGAGCTGGCGCCCGACGTGGAGGCCCTCCTCGTCAACCGCGCGCGAGGTGCGCGCCAGCACTACCTGGTGCCGATCGAGGACTGCTATGACCTCGTCGGCCTGATCCGGACCCGCTGGCGTGGCCTCACCGGCGGGCAGGACGTGTGGAAGGCGATCGAAAGCTTCTTCGGTACGCTCGAGGAGCGGTCGAGGGAGGCCACCAGAGACGGAACGGTCAAACCGCGCGTGCCCGCAAGGGCCGGCGGATGAGAGGAGACGGTATGTCCTACATGAAGGTGGGGACTCCGGACACGAGTCCGGACGCACCCGCACACACCCCCGGGATCAAGGCCGGGAACGACCTTGGCGCATACGCGAAGTCGGCCGGGCACACGCCCGACGGCCGCTCGACGGCGGTGCGCTCAACGGGCGTCAACGCGAAGGCGTCCGAGCCGATCGACCCGAGCATGCCAAACCTGTCGCCGGCGTAGCCCGGGTGCAGTTGCCCGTCACGAACGGCGCGCCGGCGCGTGCCGGCTCTCCCCCGCCCCAGCTCGAGTTCGTGGTCGAGGGCGCGGAGTCCGTCCGCCACGCGGCGGTGCCGACGCTCTTCATCCGGCTACGGATCGAGCGCCGCGGGGGAGGGCCGGTGCACTCCGTCGGCCTGACCACCCAGATCCGCATCGCGGCCACCCGGCGGTCCTACGACGAGCACGCGCGCGAGCGGCTCACCGACCTGTTCGGCCCCACCGAGCAGTGGTCGCGGAGCCTGCGGAGCTTCCTGTGGACGCACGTGGTAGTCCAGGTGCCGGCCTTCACCGACGCCACGTATCTGGACCTGCCGGTGGTCTGCACCTACGACCTCGAGGCCAGCGGCACGAAGTACATCGACGCCCTCGCGGACGGCGAGGTGCCGCTCGAGCTGCTGTTCAGCGGCACGATCTTCTACGCGGGCGATGACGGACGGCTTCAGGTGGCCCCGATGCCGTGGGACCGCGAGGCCGAGTTCCGCATGCCGGTGTCGGTGTGGCGGGAGACGATGGACCGCCACTTCCCGAACTCGGCGTGGCTGCGAGTCCAGCATGAGCAGTTCGACCGCCTCGCCGCCTACAAGGCCCGCCACATGCACCCGACCTGGGATCACGCCGTCAAGGCGCTGCTGCAAGAGGCGGGCGAGGAGTAGTGGACGCCCTCCAGAAGATCGCCGATGCGGTGCTCTACGAGGGCTACATCCTGTGGCCCTACCGCCGCTCCGCGATGAAGAACCGCCAGCGCTGGACCTTCGGCGGCGTGCACCCCGAGGGGTGGACCCGATCCGGGCACCTCGACGACGCGTGTGCGATGCAGACGCAGGTGCTGGTCGAGGGTGGCGACGACGCCGCGGTGGAGGTCGGCGTGCGCTTCCTGCACGTGGTCGCCCGACGGGTCTCCCGCCAGGGGCCCGGAGGGCTCGAGGAGGTGGACGAGCTGACCGTGGACGGCGAGCGCCACCTCTCCTGGGAGGAGGCCACCGAGCGCGAGGTGGGGGTCGGGCGCGTGGCACTTGCGTCCCTCGACTCGCTGCGGCGCGTGGAGATCGACGTGCCCGCCGGCGCCGAGGAGGAGGATCTGATGTCCGCCGACGGCGCTCGCGCCGGGGCGGTCCGGCGCAGCTGGCTCGAGCTCGCCGGCGCCCTCGACCTCCACGCCGAGCGCCTGGGGCCGCGGCTGTGGCGGCTCACCGCCCGGATCGCCAACACCACGCCGTGGCCGGGCGGGGGCCGTGAGGACGCTCTCGAGCGCACCTTCTGCTCGACGCACACCGTCGTGAAGGCGGCGGCCGCGGCGGAGCTCGTCTCGCTCACCGATCCCCCCGAGGAGCTGCGCGCCGAGGCCGAGCGCTGCGAGAACGTCGGCACCTGGCCGGTGCTGGTGGGCGAGGAGGGAGAGCGCCACACCCTGCTCTCCTCGCCGATCATCCTCTCCGACTATCCCCAGATCGCCCCCGAGAGCCCGGGCGACCTCTTCGACGGCGGCGAGATCGACCAGATGCTCGTGCTGAACATCCTCTCGCTGACCGACGAGGAGAAGGAGGAGATGCGCGCCTCCGACCCGAAGACGCGGGAGATCCTCGAGCGCACCGAGGCGCTGTCCAACGACGAGATGATGGGGCTGCACGGGGCGATACGCGAGTTCCAGGCGGTGCGGGCGGAGTGAGCGCGCGCGATCCCTTCGGCGGTGCGGACCCCGCCGACGATCCCTTCCCCACGATCGGCGCCGGGCGCCCTGGCGTGTGGGAGGAGCTCGAGCGCCCGCCCCCGGACTTCGTGGTCCTCGCCGGCGGCGCCGAGGTGCGTCGTGGTAGCAGGGTGATCCTGCGGCCGGGCCGCAGTGGGGATGTCTTCGACATAGTGCTCGACGGCAAGCCCGCGATCGTCGAGTCGATCGAGCAGGACATGGAGGAGAACGTCTCGCTGACCGTCACCCTCGACGAGGACCCCGGACGCGACCTCGGCGAGCGCCGGATCCCTGGGCATCGGTTCTTCTTCACCCCAGGGGAGGTCGAGTCGCTCGACGAGCCCGGCGCCGCGCCCGGGGTGGCCGGCGCGGCGGTCGACGCCCCACCCGCCCGTCGCGTGCTCGTGGCCGGCATCGGCAACGTGTTCCTGGGCGACGACGGCTTCGGCGTCGAGCTGGCCGGGCGCCTGGCGCGGCAGAAGGTGCCCGCCGGAGTGGACGTGGTCGACTTCGGGGTGCGCGGCATGGACCTGGCCTACGCGCTGGCCGACTACGACGTGGCGGTGCTGCTCGACGCCCTCCCGCGCGGCCAGGCGCCCGGAACCCTCTACGTGCTCGAGGCCGAGCTCGAGGACGCCGAGCCCTCGCTCGACGCGCACGCGATGGATCCCGTTACTGTGCTGCGCTTGGCCCGCACGCTCGGATCGATGCCCGATCGCGTGCTTGTGGTGGGGTGCGAGCCGGCCAACCAGCTGTCGGTGGAGGAGGATGACCTGCTCATGGAGCTGAGCGAGCCGATGCGCGCGGCGCTGAACGAGGCGGTACGGCTCGTGGAGGATCTGCTGGAGGACGTGACCGCCGAAGGCGGCGCGCCATCCGGGGAGAAGGACGACGACGTCGAACGAAGGGAGAGGGGATCATGGGCAAGGGACTAGTAGTGCTGATCGTGCTGGGGGTCATCGGGGCCCTGGGGGCCACACAGGCACCCGAGATGAAGCGGTACCTCAAGCTCAGGGCGATGTAGGTCGGGATGCACCGGACCAAGGTGAAGGTCGTCGAGGGGGTCCTCGACGCCAACGACACGCTGGCCGAGGCCAACCGCTCTGACTTCGAGCGGGCCTCGGTCACGGTGCTCAATCTGATGAGCGCTCCCGGGGCGGGTAAGACCACGCTGCTCGAGCGCACGTTCGAGGGCGGGCTCGAGGGCCTGCGCCCCGGCGTGCTCGAGGGCGACGTCCAGGGCTCTATGGACGCCGACCGGCTCGCGGCCTACCACGTGCCGGTCACACAGCTCAACACCGACCCGGGGTTCGGCGGGGAGTGCCACCTCGACGCCAACATGGTCCGCTCGGCGCTTCCCTCGATAGCGCTCG
>JACCZP010000289.1 GCA_013695885.1 Thermoleophilaceae bacterium
CCGAGGGCGAGGGTCGCATGGTCTGCAGCTTCGGCGACCTCTCCGCCGGTGCCCAGATCGAGCTCAAGTTCTCCGGCGAGTTCCGCCAGGACAGGCGCTTCCGCACGCACGTCTTCGTGGAGAGCACGACTCCCGGCTCCGATCCGACCAACAACAACGACAAGCAGCGCCTTCAAGGTGCATGAGAACGAGCGGCCGAAGCCCGTCGGCGATGCGCTCGCGTGCGGGAGCGGGCCGGTGACGCTGATCGGAGGGGACTCCGATTCGCCGTTCTTACCGGATGACGGCGGCGAGGGGATCGAGGTCGTCAGCGATCTCGAGGTTCGCCTCAACGGGCAGACGATCTTCGAGGACGACGACGGCCTCCCGAACTCCTCCGCGATCTTCGGCTTCGGCAGCCCGCTCGACCCGATCGAGTTCCAGGCGGAGGACGGCGATCGGCTCCAGGGCATCGCCAACCGAGGGTTCGTCAATTTCGGCTTCCTCGACCCGCTGACGCTCGTCTGCTCCGACGGGCGGGAGCAGGAGCTCACGGACGGCGATCCGTTCGATCCGGGCCCGGCGGGTGCGGACTTCTTCGACGACGAGTTCGTGATCCAGCTGGGAGGCTCGCAGGCCGGTTCGTAAACAGGGCATGGGAAGGACGAGGCTCAGAGGGGCCGGCCGCGAGGCCGGCCCCTCTCGCATCGAGCGGGATTCCGGCGCCTCGGACAACCTCCGCCGCCGCCCCCGGAACTAGACTGGTTATGTGACCTCGTCGGGCCACCTCGTCGTCTCGGGAGCGCGCGAGCACAACCTTCGCGACCTCCACGTCAGCCTTCCCCGGGACGCCCTGGTGGTCATCACCGGGCTGTCCGGATCGGGCAAGTCGAGCCTCGCGTTCGACACGATCTACGCCGAGGGCCAGCGCCGCTACGTCGAGTCACTGTCCGCCTACGCGAGGCAGTTCCTGGGGCAGATGAACAAGCCCGACGTCGACTCCATCGAGGGTCTGTCCCCCGCGATCTCGATCGACCAGAAGACCACCTCGCGCAACCCGCGCTCCACGGTGGGCACGGTCACCGAGATCTACGACTACCTGCGCCTGCTGTGGGCGCGGATCGGGCAGCCGCACTGCCCGGAGTGCGGCGAGCCGATCTCCGCGCAGTCGGCCGAGCAGATCGTGGACCAGGTGCTGGCCCTCCCCGAGGGCACCCGCTTCATGGTCCTCGCGCCGATCGTGCGCGGGCGCAAGGGCGAGTTCGGGAAGCTGTTCGAGGAGCTCCGGGCCGAGGGGTTCACGCGCGTGAAGGTGGACGGCGAGGTGCGCCGGCTCGAGGAGGAGATCGCCCTCGACAAGAAGTTCAAGCACGACATCGCGGTGGTCGTGGACCGTCTGGCCATGCGCCCCGACCTGCGCCGGCGGCTGGCCGACTCGATCGAGACCGCGCTCGGTCACGCCGACGGGACGGTGGATGTCGAGCTGGTGCCCGGCCGCGAGGGGGCCGAGAGCGCCGCCGGCCGGGTGTTCACCTACTCGGAGCGGTTCGCGTGCCTGTCGTGTGGCACGAGCATGCCGGAGCTCGAGCCGCGGATGTTCTCGTTCAACTCCCCCCACGGCGCGTGCCCTCGGTGCACCGGCCTCGGCTCGCAGATGGAGATCGACCCCGACCTCGTGGTCCCCGATCCCTCGTTGGCGCTCTCCGAGGGGGCGATCCTCCCGTGGTCCACGGCCGCCTCGAACTACTACGAGCAGATGACCCAGGCCATCGCCGAGCGCTACGAGATCGACCAGGAGATGCCCTGGGAGGACCTCCCGGACGACGCCCGCGACGCCTTTCTATACGGCACCAACGGCGACCGCATCTACGTCTCCTACCGCAACCGCTACGGCCGTCGGCGCGCCTACACCACCACCTTCGAGGGGATCGTCTCGAACCTCGAGCGCCGCTACCGGGAGACCGACTCCGAGCACTCGCGGGAGAAGATCGAGGAGTACATGTCGGTGAAGCCGTGCCCGGAGTGCCGCGGCGCGCGCCTGCGCCCGGAGTCGCTCGCGGTACGGGTCGCGGGCCTCGGCATCCACGAGCTCACCGCCAAGTCCGCGCACCGGGCCATCGAGTGGTTCGACGCCCTCGAGCTCTCCGACACCGACCGCCAGATCGCCCGCCTCGTGATGCGGGAGATCGACGAGCGGCTGCGCTTCCTCGACAACGTCGGCGTGGGGTACCTCTCGCTCGACCGGGCGGCGGCCACGCTGTCGGGCGGCGAGGCCCAGCGTATCCGCCTGGCCACGCAGATCGGCTCGAGCCTCGTCGGGGTCCTCTACATCCTCGACGAGCCCTCGATCGGGCTGCACCAGCGCGACAACGCGCGGCTGATCGCCACTCTTGAGCGCCTTCGCGACCTGGGCAACACGGTGATCGTCGTCGAGCACGACGAGGGCACCATGCGGGCGGCCGCCCACCTCATCGACATGGGGCCCGGCGCCGGCGAGCACGGCGGCTACGTGGTGGCGGAAGGCACCGCGGAGCAGGTCG
>JACCZP010000208.1 GCA_013695885.1 Thermoleophilaceae bacterium
GGTCTGCTAACCCGGCACAAGGTCGGAAACGCCATCGAGTATCGGCCGAGCGTCTCAGAGCCGGAGTACCTGACGAGCACTCTCCGCGCGACCCTGGCTGGGGCGTCGAGACCGGCGAGGCGCGCCGCCCTGGCCGAGCTCGTGGGGGAGCTTGGTGACGAGGACCTTGCCGCGATCCGCGGGGAGGCGCAGGAGACCGCGCGCAGGAGCCGCCGACGATGACTCTCCTGATCGCCGCCGTGGTCCTCCTTGTGACGATCGGGGGCGTCCACCTGCTGCCCCTGCGCCGCGCCGCGCCCGCGACGGCTACCGCCGTGTGGCTCTCTGCTCTCGCGCTTCGTGCGTTGGTGGTGCTCCTTCTGTCGATCATCGTCGCCGTCGCGATGCCCTCGACCGAGCTGGTAGCAGCCGCGAGCCGGTGGTGCTGGCACCTGGTGTTGCCCCTCCTTCCCTCCCACCTCCCCGTGGACGGCCACCGTGTCGGGCATGCGGCGCTGGCCCTGCCTGGGTTGGGAGTCCTCTCCGCCGCGGTGGCGACCGCAGTCGGGCTGACCCGTGCCACGCGGCTCGTCCGCACGGCCCTCCGACGGGCATCCCTCGGCTCTGGCCCCGCAGGCACAGTCCTCGTCGGGGGGGCGGAGGTCACCCTCGCCGCCGCCGGAGTCGTACGCCCGCAGGTCGTCGTGTCCGCGGGCGCCCTTATAAGCCTTGATGACGACGAGCTTGCGGCTGGCCTTGACCACGAGCGCGGTCACATCGCACGCCGTCACCGGTACGTGCGCCTCCTCGCCGAGTTCTGCTTCGCGCTCGGCCGGCTGGTACCAATGGCGCGCCGTGCTCTCCAAGAGGTCGAGCTCCACCTCGAGCGCGACGCTGACCGCTGGGCGCTTGCCCGCCGTCACGATCCGGTCGTGCTGGCAAGCGCGATCCGCAAGGCCGCGGGAGCACGGCACCTGTTGACCCCCGGGTTCGCCGCGCTGTCGGGAGGGGACGGCCTCGCCCTGCGCCTCGGGGAGCTCCTTGAAGCCGGCGAGCGGGCGGGCCAGAAGGGCAGCCTGCGTAAGGTCGCGTTCGCCGCGGCCGCTGCTACCGCCGGCGCAGCCATGGCGGCAGTGGCGACCACGGCGTTCGTCATGGTTCCCGCAGTGCTGGCGAGCGAGGTGTTGTGGGGATCGGGCCCGCTGTCCAGCGGGCTCCTTTGCCCTCCTTAGCGCGAAGTACGGGTGCGGGGCGCACCAGATCCACGACCCTGCCGAAATTGCTCCATCCGACGCCGACGGCGGCGTCGGGGACGGTCCGGCGAGCACGCTCACTCTGGACCAGCCAAACCACGGCGTTGTCGCCCCAGACCAACTCTCGGGCGGCCGTTCTCACAAGGCGAGCCGACTCGGGAACAAGCTGGCGCACCAGAGCGCACGGTCGCGCCGGTTCAACGGCAGCGTGGATGAGGCATACATCGAGTCTCAGGTGACCGGGCTCCACGACGCCACGGGCCTCGAGGTGGTCGATGTATGCGCCGACGAGGACGGTGGCCGTGTCATCATCGTCGGCAGGACCAGCCCGCTGGTGCGCAATCGTGGCGAGCGGGACTGATCGCTGCGCCAGCCCTCAATTCAGGCTCATCGAGGTGAACACCTGCTCGGCCTCGCCGGACGCGAAGAACCCAGGTGGGCCGAACGTGATACCGACGAGCAGCTCGCCCATGAAGGAGAGGTCTGCCGTCTTGCCCGCGCCCGGACGCCCCGGCACGAGCGACGAGAGCTTCTCGAGCGTCGTCTCGAGCACGGCCTGCCCCTGCTGCCGCGCGCTCCGCCATGGTGGCCGAGAGGATCGAGACGGCCACGATGCCGAGCGCGATCGAGAAGCGGAACTGCCCGCCGCGACGCGCGGCGAACCCCCCGTAGCGGGCCCAGAGGTCGCGGACGCGGTCCCCTGTCCGGCTTCACGGCGGCAACGTACCAGGGGCCGTGCCGCGTTCAGGCGGCGGCGTGCACCAGGCCGATGGCCCGGAGCCGGCGGGTGAGGGCCCGCACCGCGAAGTCGCGGGTCTCCTCCGGCGTCGAGCCGAGCGTGCGCTCGCCGATGAAGAAGCTGGACAGCCCGTACATCCGCTGCGTGCGCTCCTCGGAGTCGATGCGCTCCTGCCAGTCGATGCGATCCTGCGTGAAGTCGAGATCCTGAACGCTCCACTGTTGGCGCTCCCACAGCGAGTAGAGCTCGCCGTAGCCGAGAAGCGAGACCTCGGTCGAGTCCGCGGCATCGGAGAGCGCCGGATCGCCCGTGGCCTGGAAATCGACGCGTGCGGTGAGGTCGGCGATGGTGTCGGTCACTGTCGTGCCTCCTTCGGGGGACCAGATGCCGGGGATCTTCCTCAGGTCGCCGTGGAGCTCGGTGATCGAGCCCGCCATGGCGTCCATGTGCCCCTCGAGGCTCCCGAGCCGGCGCTCGAGCGCGTCGAGCTGGCCGGACAGCGGGTCGACGTGCGCCCGCACGGCGGCCATCTCGTCGGAGAGCGGCTCGACGGTCTGGTTCACGCTGCGCAGCTGGGGCGCCAGCGGCTCGGCGGCCTCGCGTACGCCTCTGATCTCGTCCTCCAGCGGCTCGACGGCCTCGATGACCGCTTGGAGTCGCGTGTCGAGCGGCTCGACCGACCGGAGCACTCCCTGAAGCTCATCCTCGATGTTGGCGACCGCGGATGCCGCGACCCGCACCTGCTCGTCCATCGTGGCCAGGCTCTCGCCGAGCGAGCGCAGCAGCGCGGGCAGCTCGAGCACGGCGTCGACCAGCGAGCCGCCCTCGTCGATCACGCGGCGGGGGAGGGTGAGCGGGAGCGACAGCCAGCCGTTCACAGTCACCGCTCCGCGCCTGGCTCGCCTCGCGGCGTGGCTGGCCCCGGCATGGCGCGGGAGCATAGGGGCGGCCGGGGTCCGAGGCGACGACCCGCTCAGGCTGCGCCCACTTCGCGCCGATGCGGCCCGAACCGGGTTAGTCTTGCGCGCCTTCGGCGGCGCGACTCGGCGTGGCGGAGAGGGAGAGGGCAGTGGAGATCGAACCAGGCTCAGAGGACACGCAGGTCATCGCCCCGCCCCGACGCCGACGCCTACGACTGCGCGGCGCGGGAGCCGGCGTCGCCCTTGCCGTGCTCGCCGCCGGGGCGTGGCTCCTGATCGGAGGACTTCCCGCCGACCCGGCCCCTCCGCCGGTGAGGGCCTCCGCACCGGCGCCCGAGCCGCCGCCGCCCCGCCCGCGGCCGCAGGTCGTGCGCGCCGTGGCGCCCGGGGAGGAAGGCGTCGAGGCCAGCACGGAGGGCGCCGAGAGCGAGCCCTCGGAGCCCGCGACCGACGACGAGGTGCGCCAGGACATCAAGGACTTGAAGGCCGCCCTCAAAACCGGGCGCACGGTCCGTGGCGCACGGGCG
>JACCZP010000349.1 GCA_013695885.1 Thermoleophilaceae bacterium
GTGCCGCTCGTGCCCTCGCTGATGATCGTGATGTTCCTGGCCACCTACCTTCCCCTCGTCGGCTCCTACCTGGCCGGGGCGGTGGCGGCCCTCGTGGCGTTCGTGCTCGTGGGGGCCACCGAAGCGCTCGTGGTCCTCGCCGCGGTGGTGGTGATCCAGTTGATCGAAGGCAATGTCTTCTACCCGCTGGTGGTCGGCCGCGGCGTCCGTCTGCACCCGGTGGTCATCGTGATCGCGCTGAGCGCGGGCGCGACCCTGGCCGGAGTGGTCGGCGCGCTCGTGGCCGTCCCGCTCGCGGCGATGATCGCCGCGGCGGGGTCGTACTTCCGCTCGCCGGGGGACTCCACGGCGGATGCTACGGGGGGCGAACCCGGCAGCCCTCGAGCCGGGCACGCAGTGACCGGCACGTGACCGAGGCCAGGACGCGCCCTGGTCGAGGTCGCCCGCTCATCGCACGCGCCGGCCTCGCCAGGACCCACATCCGTCAGGCGGCCCGGCACGCGCTCGAGGCGTTCTTCGCCCACCGCTCGTTGCAGACTGCGGCCGGGATCTCCTACTACGCCCTGCTCTCGCTCTTTCCGATCGCCATTCTCATCGCCGCCGGATTGGCGCTCGCGCTGGGCGACGACGCGGCGCGCACCCGGACCGTCGATCTGCTGCTCGAGAGCATTCCGCTCCGTGAGGGGGAGGGACGCCTCCGCCTCGAGCGGCTGTTGGAGACCACCGCGGGGAACGCCGGGACCTTTGGCGTCGTCGGCGTGGCCGTCCTGATGTTCTCGGCCAGCGGGCTCATGGGCGCGCTGCGCCATGGGGTCAATTCCGCCTGGGAGGTCGAGGTCCGGCGTCCGCCGCTCCGCGGCAAGGCGCTCGACGTCCTGCTCGTGTTCGCCGTCGGTATCCCCGTCGTGCTGACCCTAGCGCTGGCCCTCCTCGGCGGTCTGATCGATGCGCTGGACGACCGCGCGTCCGAGCTCCTCGGTCCCTCCGGCTCGTTCCTCGCACCGCTGTTCGGGGCGGTCCCCGCGTTCGTCTCCCTGCTGCTCGCTCTCGGGGTGTTCACCGTCCTCTACCGGGTCCTCCCCGCGGTCGAGTCGCCCGTCCGCGACATCTGGCCGGGGGCGCTGGTCGCCGCCCTCGGCTACCAGGGAGCGAAGGCCGGCTTCGGCGAGTTCGTCGAGAGCTTCGGACGCTTCGATGCGATCTACGGCTCGCTCGGCGCGGTCATCGCCCTCCTGATCTTCCTGTTCATCGTCACGAGCGTCTTCCTGCTCGGCGCGGAGGTCGCGGCGCAATGGCCCGCCGTGCGCGATGGGCGGTACAGCGAGCAGGAGGCAAGTGAGGCCACGAGGCCGCTCCGCGAGCGACTTCGCGATCTCGGGCGCCGGCTTATCTCCGGCGAGGGCGGGTGAGGAACGCGACAAAGGGGTGGAGCCGGGGGGCCCCGCAGCGACCGCCGGACCCCGCGGGTGGTTGGCGGGCCGGGGGCGACCTCAAGCCCTCATCGCAACGTGGCGGCCAACCTACCAGCCGGGGTCTCGAATCCGAGCGTCTCGCGTGGCCGCGTGTTCAGCCTCAGCGCGATCGCATCCAGATCGGCCTGGCTGAACGTCGAGAGGTCGGCGCCTTTCGGCAGGTACTGGCGCAGCAGGCCGTTGATGTTCTCATTCGATCCGCGCTGCCAGGGACTCTGCGGGTCGCAGAAGAAGACACCGAGCTCGGTGGCCAGCGTGAACTGGGCGTGATCGGCCATCTCAAGGCCCCGGTCCCAGGTCAACGAGCCCGTAGCTCGGCCGGGAGCGTACGGACCTGGGCGGCCAGGGCCCGGGTGACCGAGACGGTGTCCTTGCCCGGCACCGCAACCACCATCACGTAGCGCGAGTAACGCTCGACGAGCGTGGCGACGTGGGTGCTTCGCTTGCCCTCGATCAGGTCTCCCTCCCAGTGGCCGGGCACGGCGCGGTCCTCGGCCTCGGCCGGGCGCTCGCGGATCGAGATCGCGTCCTTGATCTGCCCCTGGCCTCGGTTCGCGCGCTTCGCGGCGCGCGGGCGCCGCAGGCTCTTGGTTCGGCGCAGGTGGGAGATCAGCTCGCGCTTGAGCGCCCCTCTGGCCTGGATGAAGAGGGTCAGGTAGATCGCCTCGTGGGACACTCGCCTATCTTCGTCTGCGGGATGCAGTCGCCTCAAGTGGCCGGCGATCTGCTGCGGAGACCAGTCGTCCTCGAGCAGCTCGGCGACCTCGTGGGCGAGCTCGGGGCAGCGGGCGAGCTTGCAGGCCTTAGGGCGCCTTGCGCTGTCGCAGGCGCGCTCCTCGGCCGCGGAAGCGCGGTAGTGCTCGCGCCCGCCGTGCCGGGCGATCTCGCGGCTGATTGTCGAGGGCGCTCGACCGAGGCGGGAGGCGATCCGCTGGCCCGAGTGACCTCCTGCGATCCCGCGCGAGATCTCCTCGCGCTCGCCCAAGCTCAGGTGGCGAGGCGAACGACGGCGCTCAGGCGGGGCGACGCCGCCACGCTCGCGCAGGGTGCAGTGGATCGTCCCGGGCGCTCGATCTAGCGCCCGGGAGATCTCCGAGACGGTCTCTCCCCGCTTCCATCGG
>JACCZP010000211.1 GCA_013695885.1 Thermoleophilaceae bacterium
CGCCGAGGCGCAGGTCGGCGACGCGCGACTTCTCGCGCCGGTCGCGGTGGGTGTGGGGAAGGTGCTCGAGCAGGTCGCCCACGGTCTCGAGCCCGAGGGCGGCAGCGGCCTCCTCGGCGCCGCGCGGTAGCTCGAGTGGAGCCTCGAGCCGGCTCGGGCGCGGCAGCGACCGCAGCGGGGCGGCTAGCGCCTCGGACGGCGTCAGCTCCTCGACGGTGGCAAAGCGCGTGGCGATGGTCCGATGAAAGCCCTTCGGGCGGACGGGAGGCGCCGGTCAGGTACTTCGACCTCGGCCTCGGCCCTACCGCACGGGGAGTCGGAGCCTCAGGTGCACGCGCTCGAGGCTGGCCTCGGCGGACCCGGTCAGCTCGCCCAGTGCCGGCACCGGAGGCAAGCCGAGGAGGGGCGGCGCGATCGAGAAGGCGGCCGCGCCACCGGGTCCGGCGAAGGGCACCGGAGGCTCGACCGCGATGCGACGGGCGGCCCGCTCGTCGGGGCCTGTCGCGAAGCGTCCCTCGACCAGTCCGAGGACCACCCTCTGACCCGGACCGGTGAAGAGGTAGAGGTCGTCGCGCCCGCGCAGGGGGCGGATGCGCGAGCTGCCACCGACGTCGGCGAGCTCGGGGACGAGACGCAGAATTCCGGGCAGGGATCGACGGAGCGCACCGGCGAACGCGGCCGGGTCGGTTACGTCCGTCCGCGATGCGATCCGGCCGCGGGCGTCCACGCTGATCGCCGCGGACGGGCCCAGTAGGACGCTCAAGTCGCGGTCGACGTTGAAGTCGCGCCCGGAATCGCCACGAGGCCCGGCCAGCCCGTAGGCGGCCAGCAGGAAGCGGGCGGTCTGCCCGGGGTCGCGCAGGCCAAAGGCGCTACCGCCCGCGCCGGTGCCGACCAGCGCGGGCGACTCGGGACCGCTGGCCAGCGGAAGGTCGGCGGCGGAGAGGCTGCTCGGGTCGGTGTTCGCAGAGACCTCCGCGGAGAGCGCCTCGCCCGCCGCCGACGCGCTGACGCCGACCGTCCGCAGCGCCGCCTCCCACGGCAGCCCGCCGGGCGCCGGTCCGTCGTCGAGCTCGTCCTCCCTCACCGCGGCCCAGGCGAGATCCCCGACGCGAAACAGCGGGGCGCCGCCGGACTGACCGGCCGGCGTGACCGCGTTCGAGCGCGCGAGGGCGGCGAGCAGAGTGGCGTCCGAGACCTCGATGGCGGCCAGCACCCCGCCCGTCTCGATAGGCCCGGTAAGGCCGATGACCAGACGGTTGCCGAGCAGCGGCCGGACGTCGCGGTCGAAGTCGAGCCCGAGCTCCTCGCGCGCGGCCGTGCGAAGCTCGCTCTCGATCGCACCGCCGCCCGCGCCGAGGCGAGGAAGCTTGGCGTCGAGCCCGCGCAGCTCCTCGCCCGCGAGGTCGGTGTCGAACGTGGCGGCCACCGAGCTGTCCGTGGGCAGGTAGCGGAGTGCCTCGTCGAGGCTCGCGACTGGGGTCTGCGCCCATGCCTCGCCGACCAGTGCCAGTGGCGTGACGAGCACGAGGAGCACGACGAGGAGGCGCACCACGCCTGGAAAAGCTACCTATCGAGCCCGGTCACCACGCCGGTTCGCCGACGGCGAGAGCGGGCCGGCCCGTCTACGCGGCCTTGAGGACCTTCCCGGCCTTGAGGCAGCGGGTGCAGACGTACTCGCGCCGTGGCGTCCCCGAGACCTGGATTCGGACCTTCTGGAGGTTCGGGTCGAACCGGCGCTTGGTGGCCACCATCGAGTGGGAGCGCGAGTGCCCGAACGCGGGACCCTTCCCGCATGTGAAGCAGACCTTCGCCACGGCGCTACACGCTACCAGCGCCCTCGCGGAGCACCCGGCCGGCGGCGGCCAGCGCGCGCTCGATTCCGGCACCATCCACCTCGAGGTGGGTCACCGCCCGCACCCGGCGGGCGCCGAACGCGCCCATCGTCACCCCGTCGGCGGCGAGGGCGCGGCAGAAGGCCGGCGCCTCCTCCGGCACCTCGAAGAGCACGATGTTGGTTTCGACGGCGGCGGGGTCGATCGCGATCCCCGGCAGCTCAGCCAGGCCCTCCGCGAGCCGCGTGGCGTTCGCGTGGTCCTCGGCCAGGCGCGCGACGTGGTGGTCGAGGCCGTGGAGCGCCGCGGCGGCCACCACGCCGGACTGACGCATGGCCCCTCCCCACATCTGCTTGTAGCGCCAGGCCTCGTCGATCAGCTCGGCGGAGCCGGCCAGCGCGGCCCCGATCGGAGCCCCGAGGCCCTTGGAGAAGTCGACCCACGCGGTGTCGAACCCGCGCGCGTAGTCGGACGCGGGGACGCCCGAGGCCACCACGGCGTTCATCAGCCGCGCGCCGTCGAGATGGGTCCGCAGGCCCGCCGCGCGGGCGACATCGAGCACGGCCTCGACGTCGCCGAGGCCCCACACCCGTCCTCCTCCGAGGTTCGTGGTCTGCTCCACGGATACGAGGCGCGACCGCGGCGTGTAGCGCGCAGCGCCCGGCTCCGCCGGCCGAAGCGCGGCCTCGACCTGCGCGGCGGTGAAGACCCCGCCGTCCCCTGTGAGCTGGTGGAGGGTGGCGCCCGAGATGGCCGCCGGGCCGCCCGCCTCCGCGCCCACCGGGTGGGAGGTGCGGTCGAGGATGACCTCGTCTCCCCCCGGTCGCACGTGCAGCCGGAAGCCGATCGCGTTGCACATCGTGCCGCTCGGCAGGAACAGCGCGGCCTCGTGGCCGAGCAGCTCGGCCACGCGCTCCTGGAGCCGGTTGGTGGTCGGGTCCTCGAAGCGCTGCTCGTCGCCCACCTCGGCCTCGGCCATGGCGCGGCGCATGGCGGCGGTGGGCCGGGTCTGGGTGTCCGAGAAGAGGTTGACGTGGGTCATCCGCGGAGCGCCCCCAGCTCCCGCCGCAGCGTCGCCATCGCCAGCACCGCCCGCGCCGCGTCCTCGCCCTGGTGTCGCTTCCCCTCCCCCGCCCGGGCGAGGGCCTGCTCCATGGTCTCCACGGTCAGCACCCCGAAGGCGCACGGCACTCCGGTGTCGAGCCCGACCTGAGCCACCCCCCGGGCGGCCTCGGCGCACACGTGGTCGTAGTGCGTGGTCTCCCCGCGGATGACCGCGCCGAGGCAGGCCACGCCGGCGTAGCGGCCGGTCTCCGCGCACCACTTCGCGGCCAGGGGCAGCTCTAAGGCCCCCGGCACGTCGTGTACCTCGACGGCGACGCCGGCCTCCTCGAAGACCCGGCGCGCGCCGGTGAGAAGCCGCTCGGCGAGGTCTTCGTAGAAGCGCCCGACGGCTACCGCAAAGGTCTCAG
>JACCZP010000216.1 GCA_013695885.1 Thermoleophilaceae bacterium
ATCCTCTCCGGCACCGCGCCCCACCTGGACTACGTCGTGGAGCTCGCCCGCCCCGCTCGGGACTATCAGCTGGTGGCGGCGGACCTCGCCCTCACCACCGGACGCCTGCTGCTCACCGACGACCTCGGCCTCGGCAAGACCATGAGCGGTCTGCTGCTCCTGCGCGAGCCGCGGGCCCTGCCGGCCCTCGTGGTCTGCCCGACCCACCTGCCCCAGCAGTGGGCGGACGAGCTCGCCTTGACCCTGCCGTTCCTGCGCCCCCACATCGTGCGCACGCTCGAGCCCTATGACCCCGCCGGCCACCGCTCGATGCACGGCCACGACCCGGACGTGCTCATCGTGCCCTACTCGAAGCTCCGGGGCTGGGGGGACGCCCTCGCCGGTCGCATGCGCACGGTGATCTTCGACGAGGCCCAGGAGCTGCGCCGCACCGAGAGCGCGAAGTACACCGCCGCCGCGATCGTGGCCGATGGCGCGCAGTTCCGCGTCGGGCTGACGGCTACGCCGATCTACAACTACGGAGGCGAGATCTACAACGTCATGTCGGTGATCGCCCCGGATGCCCTCGGCGGGAAGCAGGAGTTCGGTCGCGAGTGGTGCGACAACGAGGGATGGAGCGACAAGGCGAGCGTCGCGGACCCCGCCGCGCTCGGTACCCACCTGCGTGAGCAGGGACTCATGCTCCGGCGCACCACGAAGGAGGTCAGGCGGGAGCTGCCCGGGGACGTCCAGCGGGTGCCCCACCCCGTCGAGACCGATCAAGAGGTGCTCGACAGGCTCTCGGGCGATGCGAGTGCCCTGGCCGAGCTCATCGTCAGTCGCCGCGGCGACCCCCGCGACCTGTTCCAGGCGAGCGGCGACCTCGACTGGAAGATGCGCCACGCGACCGGTGTGGCCAAGGCGGCCTACGTTGCGGAGTTCGTGAAGCTCCTGCTCGAGTCCGAGGAGAAGATCGTCCTCTTCGGGTGGCACCGCGAGGTCTACGACATCTGGCAGAAGCGCCTGATGGACTACGACCCGGTGCTCTACACGGGCACGGAGAACGCCCTCCAGAAGCAGCGCAGCCGTGGCGCCTTCGTGAACGGCGACTCTCGTGTGCTCATGATGAGCCTGCGCTCGGGCGCCGGACTCGACGGGCTGCAACACGTGTGCCGGGTGGCCGTGTTCGGCGAGCTCGACTGGAGCCCCGGCATGCACGACCAGTGCATCGGGCGGCTCTACCGCGACGGCCAGGAGGACTCGGTCCTGGCCTACTTCCTCCTCAGCGACCAGGGCGCGGACCCGGTCATGGCCGAGGTCCTCAACCTGAAGCGCATGCAGTCGGAGCCTCTGCGCGATCCCGACGCGCCGATCGTCGAGCAGCAGCAGGTCGACGAGCACCGCGTGCGCCGGCTGGCCGAGGATCTCCTCAGGCGTCGTGGCCGCGCGGTGCCCCAGCCGGTCCAGCACCGCGAGGCCAAGTGCGTGAACCCGTCCTGCCCCGCGGTCGAGACGCCCGTGGCCCTCCCGGGCGAGGCCGGGTCGGTCAACCTCTGCCGGAGCTGCGGTCGCGTGATGGTGCGAGCCTGATGGCCTCGGTCAGCGCGCCAGCACGAACAGCTCCGGCGGGGAGCGCACACCCTTGAGGGCCCCACGACCCGCCGACTCCCAGGAGTAGCTCGTCCCCGCGGCGTGTCGGACGTCCTCGGTCGCTAGGACGCTTCCCGGCTCGGCTACGCCCGCGACCCTGCTGGCCAGGTTGACCGTGGCTCCGTACCAGTCGCCGCCACGCGTGTAGGCGGGACCGTGGGCGATGCCCGCCCGCAGCGGCGGCAGCCAGTCCTCGGCGGCGCTCACGAGCTCGGCGGCGGCCTCGAGCATCGGAGCCGCCTCGGTCGACACGAGCATCGCGGCGTCGCCGATCGTCTTGATCAGCCTCACCGGCGGCCGCGCGACCCGGGCAGCGAGCGTTGCGAGCCGCCCGGCCACGGACACGACCTCGCTCGTGGGCAGGCGCTCGCCGAGGCCGGTGAAACCGACGAGGTCGACGAAGCAGACCGTGACCGTCCATGTGTCGTCGACCTCTCCCGAGTCGATCTCTCGCGGGGTGAGCTCCTCGGTGCGAAGACCCTCCCGTAGATGGGCGCGCATCGCGCTCTCGAGGAAGGGCCCCGCCACCGGACGAAGCTCCTCGACCACGTCGACGTAGCGGCCGGCGACCTCCCGCTCCGTGTCCCCCGCCCGGGCGAGCGACTCGGCGATCAGGGTGCGCATCCCCTCGCTGATGCGCCAAAGGCCCTGGCCGACCACTCGCATCACCTCGAGCACGCCCTCGTCCGGGAGCCGTGCCGTCCCGCGGACGGCGCCGAGGGCGCGGAAGGCGTCGGCGTCGGCCTCCGTGAACACAGGGTCGTCGGCCTCCGCGTGGGACAGGCCGAGGGCGCGCCGGATCGACAGCACGAACTCGACGTCGAGCCCGCATGCCGCGGCCACCTCGTCGCTCGTCAGGCAGGCGCCCTGCGAGAGCATTCTCTGTACGGGAAGCAGGACGAGCCGGTCCTCGTGCACTGCCAGCCTGAGATCCTCGACCTCGACGCCGTCGGCCGAGAGCTCCTCGAGCAGACCGAGCCTCGCCTTGCGAGCACGGTCGTCGAGGCCCTCGAGGAGTCCCTCGGCCTTGAAGTCCGGTGAGCCGTCCATGCTCGCTCGGCCCCGCCTACTTCGGCACCGGCGGCAGCCCCAGCACGACCATCACCGCCGGGAGCAGCAGTGCCGCCCACCGCAGGGTCGAACCGCGTGTCAGCGCGGCCAGAGGCAGCAGCCACACGAGGTACCAGTGCATCAGCCAAGTCGTGGTCACGAGCAGCGCGAGCGTGGCCCAGCCCATCGCGGTCGGCAGGTCGAGGCGCCGGCGCCAGGTGAGCACGACGAGGACCACGAGGGAGACGGCGAGCGTCGAGGCTGCCACCACCCTTACCGCGGAGGTCACGCCGCCTAGCCCCAGGTACCAGCCGATCGCGTTCGGAAAGTTGTGCGTCGAGACCTTCTCGCCCTGGGTGGCCCAGGCGCTCAGGAG
>JACCZP010000115.1 GCA_013695885.1 Thermoleophilaceae bacterium
GCCGTCGACCATGCGCAGGGCGATCACGTAGAGGCAGCCCTCGGGCCCGGCCATCGAGGCGTGGGGGGTCTCCGCCGGGAGCAGGAGGCGGTCTCCGGGCCCGCACTCGCTTCGCTCACCGGCCACCTCGAAGGTGATCGACCCCGCGACTATGTGCAGGGTCTCGTCGGTGGGATGGGTGTGGAGCGCGTGCTCGCGTCCCGGGGTGTCGCGCTGCACCTCGACCGACCCGGTCTCGGGCAGCAGCTCGGCCACCACCCTCCCGAGGTCGGAGCACCCGCTTCGGACGGTCGATGCGCCGCGGCCCTCACGCCGCATGGCTCAGCCCTCCGGTCGATCGCTCGCCACGCGCGGCGGCGTGGAAGGGACAGCGCCCGGGCGGGGACTCGTCGGCGTCGGGCAGGAAGTACTGCCTCCACTCACGGTTCTCGGGCTCGCCGTAGTTGCCGAGCGAGGCGTGCGCCGGGACATCGTCGTAGCTATCGAGGCGGCGACGGATGACCTCGCGAGCCGCCCGCCCGCGCGGGGTGTGGCCCTCGAGGCCCTCGAACACCCAGCGCGGCTGAAAGGTGATGAGCATCCCCCGGCTGCGCCGGCTGCGGCGTTGCCGATGCGCCGGCGTGTTGCAGACGACGAACACGGGCTCGCCGCAGAAGGAGAACTCCCAGCGCGGGTCCTCGACCTCGGTCGGGATGTCCTCGGGCCAGTCGGAGGGATCGTGCCGGTGGAGGAAGCGAAGGACGCGCCAGAAGTCATGCTCGTAGGCGGCGATCGGCCGGTCGAGCGGCGGGGGTCGGAAGAAGGCCACGAACGAGGTGAGCTTCCCGAGCGTCCGGTACGTGCCCATGTAGGCCGAGAGCGCCGTGCGCAGGCCGAGGAGGCTCTCATCGTCGCGGGCATCCTCCACCCAGGCGAACTTCAGGCCGCCGCGCTCGAGGGCGGCGGCGCCGAACGTGCACGGGAACGGGGACCTCCGGCTCCGGAGATCGGCGACGAAGGCGCCGAGCACCTCGGCCCGCCATGTATGTGGTGTGTCGGCCGCGCCCGCTCCTACGGGGTCGCCGGCCGGGATAGTCGCGTGCGTCACTGCGTTCGCTCCTTGCTACCCGAGTGGTGGCCGCGACCGGCACGGCCCTCCGAGAGTCCCAGCATCGGAGCGGGCCGGCAACAAGTTTTTCTTCACGCAGGGTTAAGATCGACTTCATGCTCGACGTCCGGAGGCTCCGCATCTTGCGCACCGTGGCCGCCACCGGGTCGTTCGCCGCCGCCGCCGACGCGCTTTTCGTCACCCCCTCGGCGATCGGTCAGCACATCGCCGCCCTGGAGCGTGAGACGGGCGCCAAGCTCGTCGACCGCCAACCGCGCGGGGTGCGCCTCACCGCGTCGGGCGAGGCCCTGGTCGAGCGCGCCGACGCGATCCTCATCGCCCTGAACCGCGCGGAAGCCGAGCTCGACGCCATCAGCGGACTGCGCTCGGGCCGCCTGCGTCTCGGCTCCTTCGCCACCGCGAGCGCGACGATCGTCGCGCCGGCCATATCCACGTTCACCGAGCGCCACCCGGCCGTCGACCTCAGCCTCCGGGAGTCGGAGTCCGACGACAGCGTCGCGGGGCTTCGGAGTGGGGATCTCGACCTTGCCGTGCTCTTCGAGTACGACCTCGTGCCGCGTCACTTCTGGCAGGACATCGAGCGCGTGACCCTCCTCGAGGAGCCCATGCGCCTCGCCCTGCCCGCCGACCATCCACTCGCCTGGCAGTCCTCGGTCTCCCTGTCGGACCTCGCCGGCGAGGCCTGGGTGGGCGGCACGCGCCCGCAGGCGTGCTCGGAGCTCCTACGGCGCGCGTGCCGGGTGGCCGGGTTCGAGCCCCGCATCGCCTACGAGAGCGACGACTACGCGGCCGTGCAGGGCCTGATCGCGGCGGGCGCGGCGGCGGCGCTCGTGCCCGAGCTCGCCCTCGGGACGCTTCGCTCGGGCATCGCCATCCGCTCGCTCGGCCCCCACACCCCGCTGCGCCGGGTGCGGGCGGCGGTCCTCGTCGAGGAGCTCCGTTCCCCGGCCGCCGCGGCCATGCTCGGGATCCTCATCGAAGCGAGCGACGCCTTCACCCCCACGGCGATGGCGGGGCTCACGGCCTAGCCCTCGCTCCGGCGAGCTCACGCCAGCAGCAGTGGCAGGCGGGTCACCAGCAGCAGCGCGCAGAAGGCGAGCGTGGCCGCGCGCAGCCGCCGGCTCGGCGCGAGGGCGGCCAGCGGCAGGAGCAGGGCGACGTACCACGGGAGCAGCCAGGTGGTGAGCACGAGCAGCGCCAGCACCGCCCAGCCCGCGCCGGCGATCCAGTCGTGCCCGCGGGCGGTTTGCACCAGCGAGGCCGCGAGCACGGCCGCGAAGATGACGCCCAGGACCAGCTTCATCCCGGGCGGGACCGTCGCCCAGCCGCCGAGACGGGCGAGGTCCAGCCAGATCGAGTAGGTCGAGACCGACCGACCCTGCCGGGCCAGCACGTCGAGGTAGCCGAGCAGCCCGGTGCCGAAGGCGAGCAGCGCGATCAGTCCCAGGACCGCGGTGCCGGCGAGCGCGCCTCCGAGCGCGCGCAGCCGTCGGCGAGCGCCGAGGATCACGAAGGGGAGTACCAGGCCGGCGGTGGCCTTGGTGGCGGCTGCGCTCACCACGGCGGCCGCTCCGAGCGGCCCCGCTCTGGTCCCCGACCCGAGGGCGACGCGCACCCCGGCGAGCATGGCCACCGCCATGACCATGTCGTTGTGGGCGCCCCCGACGCCGTAGACGAGGAACAGCGGATTCAGCGCCACGAACAGCGTGGGGGCCAGAGGCGGGCGCCCGAGTCGGCGGGCGCAGCTCCAGGTGAGCGCCGCGCAGCCGAGCCCGGCGGTCACGGCCACGATCTTGAGCGCCCACATGCCGAGAGCCGGGCCGAGGGGCACGAGCGCCACCGTGAGCAGCGTGAACAGCGGCCCGTAGGGGCTCTCGATCTCCGGGATCCCGACGTAGGGCAGCAGGGGATC
>JACCZP010000004.1 GCA_013695885.1 Thermoleophilaceae bacterium
CCGCCGGTGCCGGAATCGGGTGCCGACGGCACCGGAGTGGTCTCCTCGGGCACGGTCTCGGCCGGCGTGGGTGCGGTCTCGACCGGCCCGCTCGGGGCCGGCGAGGGAGCGACCGGAGCCTGCGGCACGCCCGGGGCTGGGACGGGCTGCCCGGGCACCACCGGGGCGGCTTTCTTGTCCGGGTCGCGCTGGTCGCGTATGCGGATCGCGCCGCTCAGGAAGTCGCGCCAGATCAGAGCGGGGTAGGTCCCTCCGGCCACCGGCCCGCCGGCGTACTCGGTCTCCATGTACTTGAGCCGGTCGGGGTATCCGACCCAGACCGCCACCGTCCACTCGCGGTTGAAGCCGACGAACCACGCGTCGCCGTAGTTCTCGGTCGTCCCGGTCTTCCCGGCGGCGAACTCGCCGACGTCGGCGGCCTTGCCGGTCCCCGTGGTGATGACGCCGGAGAGGATGTTCTTGGCCGACTCACCGATCGCCTCGGGATACACGCGCTCGCTGCGGCGCTCGTTCTCGTCGACCACCTCGCCGCCGCGCTCGACCTTCTCGATCGCCACCGGGCCGGTGGAGGTGGAGAGCGATCCTCGCACCCGCTTGCCGCCGTTGGCAATGGTCGAGTAGGCGTAGGCCATCTCGAGCGGGGTGACCCCGGTCTCGAGGCCGCCGAGGGTCATGGCCGGGTTGGTCGAGATCGGCGTCTGGATCCCCATGCGCCGGGCCAGGCGGGCGATCTTCCGCGTGCCCACCTTCAGCCCGAGCTCGGCGTACACCGAGTTGTCCGACTGCTCGGTGGCCGCGGCGAGGCTGGACACCCCTGAGTACTGCTTCTCGTAGTTGTTGACCACGAACGGATCGCGCCCGCGGACGCGCAGGATCTTGCGCCTGGAGGTGAACGTGCTCCCCGGCCCGTAGCCCTCCTGGAGCGCGGCTATCAGCGTGAAGGGCTTGAACGCAGAGCCGGGCTGACGGTGGCCGTTGGTGGCCACGTTGAACGGCTGCTCGGCGAAGGACTCCCCGCCCACGAGCGCCTTGACCTCACCGGTCTTGTTCTCGATGGCCACGAGCGACGCGCTCGGCCCGAGGCCGCCGAGGCGCTCGGTCACCGCCTTCTCGGCCTCGTGCTGGAGCACCGGGTCGATGGTCGTCGTGATCTTCAGCCCGCCGCCGAACACCCGGCCGGGGCCGTAGCGGTCCACGAGCTGCTGGGTGACCCAGGTCGAGAAGTACGGCTCGTCGGAGTCGGGGCGCGGCGGAGTCACTTCGTTCTCCGGAGGCACGGCCTGGTCCACGGCGCGCTCGTAGTCGGCTGCGGAGATCATCTCCTGCTCGAGCATGCGGCGCAGCACCAGGTCCCGGCGGGCGCGGGAGGCCTCGGGGTGCTGGACCGGGTCGTACGCCGAGGGGGAGGCGATTATGCCGGAGAGAAGCGCGGCCTCGTGCGGCTCCACGTCGCGGGCGGCCCGCTCCTCGGGATCGTGGCCGAGGCCGCCGTCCTTGAAGTACGTCCGGACCGCCGACTCGACCCCGTACGCGCCGTTGCCGAAGTACGCGCTGTTCAGATAGGAGGTCAGGATCTTCTGCTTCGACCACTTGCGCTCGAGGTGGTAGGCGAGCGCGGACTCGCGCAGCTTCTGGAAGACCGTCCGTTCGTCCTGGGCGCTGAGCGCGTTCTTCACGAACTGCTGGGTGATCGTAGAGCCGCCCTGGACGGCGCTCTGGCGGCGGATGTCCTGCCACAGCGCCCGGCCGATCCCCCAGTAGTCGACGCCTTCGTGCTCGTAGAAGCGCCGGTCCTCCATCGCCACCACCGCGTTGCGGAGGTTCGGTGAGATGTCGGTCTCCCCGACGAGGATGCGGTTGTTGTTGCCGGTGAGCTTGGCGATGCGCGTGGCCCGGCGATCGTCGGCAAGCAGCACCGAGTTGCGTGCCGCCTCGAACTCCGCCGTGCCCTCGAGGCTCGGCAGCTCGGCCGCCACGGCCATCATCATCCCGAACACGGTCGAGACCAGGGCGAGCACGGACAGTCCGGCCACGATGAACGCGATACGGAGCTTCTTCAGCCGCGGACGCGGGCTCTGACCAGCGCTCGGGCCCGTGGCATCCCCCCCTCCGCGGCCACCCGAGGCCGGGCGCCGGCCGTTGCCGGAGTCACCGCGTCGTCCGTCCGCTCCTCCGCGCGGAGGAAGGCGGAGGACTGGCGTGGTCTGGGCCAAGGGCTTCGTCAGGTGGCTCGTGAGCCCGGTGAGTTGCTCGGGCACGCGCAATCGGCGCGCACGGGCCGCCAGCTGGGAGCGGGGCCGGTGAGCGCGGGCGAGTCTAGCATTGCGCCGGTGACGCGAACGGCTGCGCGAGACGCCGGATTTCTGCTCCGCAACGCCGTCGAGAGCCTTCCCGAGGGCGCCCTCGCCGCCAAGCTCGACACCGGGCGCGAGCTGCGGGTCAAGCTGGGAATCGACCCCACGGCGCCTGACATCCACCTCGGCCACGCCGTCGTCCTCGGCAAGCTGCGCGAGTTCCAGGACATGGGCAACCGGGTGGTCCTCATCGTCGGGGACTACACCGCGCGCGTGGGGGACCCCAGTGGGCGCTCGGCCACCCGGCCCGAGCTGCCGCCCGAGACCATCGATCGCAACGCCGAGACGTTCAAGGCGCAGGCCTTCTCCATCCTCGATCCCGAGCGCACCGAGGTGCGCCGCAACGGGGAATGGCTCGACATGGCGATGGAGGACCTCTTCCGCCTCGCCCGTACCGCCACCGTCGCCCAGCTGCTCGAGCGCGACGACTTCGCGCGCCGGTACGCCGCGCGCGAGCCGATCTCCGTCCTCGAGCTCCTGTACCCGCTGCTCCAGGCCTACGATTCGGTCGCCGTCCGCGCCGACGTCGAGATCGGCGGCACCGACCAGAAGTTCAACCTCCTCCTCGGCCGCGACGTCCAGGAGGCATATGGCCTCGAGCCCCAGGCCATCCTCACAATGCCGATCCTTCCGGGCATCGACGGCGTGCGCCGGATGTCGAAGTCCCTGGACAACTACGTGGGCGTCGCCGAGCCTGCGCCCGAGATCTTCGGCAAGCTCATGCGGGTCCCCGACGATGCCATGCCCGCCTACTACGACCTCCTCCTCGACGGCGAGGCCACGCCGGGCACGCCGGTCGAGCAGAAGCGGCGCCTGGCCCATCGCCTCGCCGAGCGCTTCCACGGGGCCGAGCAGGCCGGCCTCGCCGAGGAGCGGTTCAACCGGCTGCACGTCGAGCGGCGTGCTCCCGAGGAGGTGGACGAGGCGATCCTGCCCGAAGGCGCGGTCGTGCACCTGCCCGCGGTGATCGGCGAGGCGTTCGGGATAACGCGCTCCGAGGCCCGACGGCTGCTGGCGCAGGGGGGCGTGCGCCTCGACGGCTCGCCGGTCACCGAGGCTCAGCTCGACCTCGCGGCCGACTCCCTCGACGGCGCGGTGCTCCAGCTCGGCAAGCGCCGGTTCCGGCGGCTCCGGCGCGCCGTTTGACGTCCGTGAGCGGCTGCGCTATCTTTGCCGGTCCCCTGATGGCCTTCGAGAAGACCGAACGGGATGGAGGCGGCCGCTAAGCCGGTCGCCGCGAGACGGCCGAGCCGTACCGCGGGGTCCTCCATCTCGGAGGACCTTTTTTTACGGCTCGGGGGGAGAAGCAACAGAACTTGTACGGCCGGCGGAGTCCCCGCCGGCCCCGCACGGCGCGGTCTTTGAAAACTCAGTAGCGTGCGATCGGCGCCCCGCCCATTGGGTCGCCGATTGTCCAGGTTCGACCCGCCGCCTGACAGGGGCGGCGGATTTACCTGAGAACCACGTCGAGTCCGAACCCGCCAACGGTGTACATCGGTGGGCACGAAAGACGGACTCGACAGCTTTCCCAAGACTTGCGTCCGGCCTTCGGGCCGCGACGCCACAGTCTTTCACGGAGAGTTTGATCCTGGCTCAGGACGAACGCTGGCGGCGTGCTTAACACATGCAAGTGGAGCGACGAACCAGGCTTCGGCCTGGGGCAGAGCCGCGAACGGGTGAGTAACACGTGGGT
>JACCZP010000007.1 GCA_013695885.1 Thermoleophilaceae bacterium
AGGCAGATCGCGGTGCGACTTCCCGACGAGATCGTCGAGTTCGTCGACGGCCTGGTGTCCGAGGGCCGGGCGAAGAGCCGGGCCGTCGTCGTCAACCGGGCCCTCGAGCGGGAGCGTCGGCGGGCGATAGCCGCGCGGGACTTGGCCATCCTCTCCGGGTCGGGCGACGATCTCGAGATGGACAGCCTCGCGGCGCACATCGCTCACGCTCCGCTCGATCTCGAGTAGTGCGGCCCATCCACGCTGCGAACCTCGACAAGGCGAGGCCTGTGCTCGTGCTCACCCGCGAGCTCGTTCGTCCCCACCTGGCCCGCGTGACCGTGGCGCCGATCACGACGAGCGCCCGAGGGTTGTCGACGGAGGTGCCGGTCGGCGGCGCCAACGGCCTGGAGGCCGGCTGCGTGGTGAGCTGCGACAACATCGTCACGGTCCCGGCCAGCACGCTTGGGCCTCAGATCGGCTTCCTGCTGCCCGACCAGGAGGAAGGCCTGACCGACGCAATCCACGCCGCCTTCGACCTGGAGTAGGGGCCGCATGACCACCGCCCCTACCGAGACCTTCGCGACCACCGCCCGCGAGCGCCTGCGCACCCTAACCGGCGACCCCGCCGCCGAGTTCCGCCCCGACCAGCTCGAGGCGATCGGAGATCTCGTCGTCGACCGTGCCCGCGTGCTCTGCGTCGAGCGCACGGGATGGGGCAAGTCCGCGGTCTACTTCGTCGCGACTGCGCTTCTACGTGACGCCGGGGCCGGGCCGACGCTGATCGTAAGCCCGCTGCTCGCGCTGATGCGCAACCAGATCGCCGCGGCCGAGCGCCTCGGGCTGCGCGCGCACACGGTCAACAGCACCAACCGCGACGACTGGGACAGCGTGCGCGACCGGCTGGCCGACGGCACGATCGACCTCCTGCTCATCAGTCCCGAGCGACTGAACAACCCGCGCTTCCGCGACGAGATGCTGCCACTGTTCGGAGCGTCGGTCGGGCTGCTCGTGGTCGACGAGGCGCACTGCATCTCGGACTGGGGGCACGACTTCCGGCCCGACTACCGCCGCGTGAAGGACATGCTCGGCGCGCTCGGCCCCGGGGCCGCCGTGCTGGGCACCACGGCGACCGCGAACGACCGCGTGGTGGGCGACGTGCTGGAGCAGCTGGCGGGCGAGGACGGAGAGCCGCTGCGCTCCTACCGTGGCCCGCTCGCCCGCACGAGCCTGCGCCTCGAGGTGCTCGACCTGCCGCGTCCGGCGGAGCGGCTCGCGTGGCTCGCGGAGAACCTCGCCTCGCTCCCCGGGTCGGGAATCGTCTACACGCTGACCAGGCGCGACGCCGAGCAGGTGGCCGCTTTCCTCACCGCCAACGGCGTGGCCGCGCTCGCCTACAGCGGCGATCAGGAGACTGACGAGCGCGTGCTCACCGAGGAGCGCCTGCTCCGCAACGAGGTCAAGGCCGTGGTGGCCACCAGCGCGCTCGGCATGGGCTACGACAAGGCCGACCTCACGTTCGTCGTGCACTTCCAGGCGCCCGGCTCGGTGGTCTCCTACTACCAGCAGGTCGGCCGCGCCGGCCGCGGCGTCGACCACGCCGACGTCGTCCTGCTGCGCGGGGGCGAGGACCGCCGCATCCAGGACTTCTTCATCGAGCAGGCCTTCCCGGCGCGCGAGCGGGTCCTCGCCGTGCTCGAGGAGCTCGAGGCGGCGGGCGCCGGGGGTCGCACGACACGAGAGCTGATGAGCGTCGTGAACCTCGGCATGGGCCGCATCGAGGCGATGCTGAAGATCCTCGACGTCGAGGGTGCCGTGACCCGCGCCGGCAACCGCTGGCAGGCCGCCGACGGCGGCGAGTGGAGCTACGACGCCGCCCGTTACGAGCAGGTCACCGAGCTGCGCCGCGCCGAGCAGCGGGCGATGGCCGCGTACGGTGCCGACGGCCGCTGCCTCATGCGCGTCCTCCAGGAGGAGCTCGACGATCCCGATCCGCGTGACTGCGGGCGGTGCTCGGTGTGCACTGAGCCGCGCTTCGCGGCCCCGCCCTCCCCCGCGCTCGTCGAGCTGGCGGGGCGCCACCTGCGCTCCCGTCCGCTCGAGCTCGAGGTCCGCAAGATGGCGCCGGACGAAGCCGGGGCGATGCGCAGGATCCCCGACGACGCGCGGATCGAGCCCGGTTGGGCGCTCGCGCGGCTCGGCGACGGCGGCTGGTGGCCCGCCATCGAGCGTGGGCTGCGCACCGGGCGGCTGGACGACGAGATCGCGGTCGCCCTCGCCGAGATCCTCCGCACCGCGAAGACGCCCGTCGCCTGGGTGACGACCGTCCCGTCGGCGCGCGTGGGGGAAGTCTGCGCCGACCTGGCGGGGCGTCTGGCCGCGGAGCTCGGCGTCGAGCACCTCGCCCTCGTCGCGCGGACGGAGGAGCGCCCGCCCCAGCGCGAGATGGCGAACGCCGTCCAGCAGGCGGCAAACGTCCGCGGAGCATTCGCGATCACGGCTCCGCCGCCGCCCGGCACCGGCATCCTGCTCGACGATCTGCGCATGTCGGGCTGGACGCTCGCGATGGTCGGAGGTCAGCTGCGCCGGAGCGGCGCGGAAGCGGTCGTCCCGCTCGCTCTCGCGACGCTGCCGTAGGCCGTGGCCCGACCGCGTGGCCCGGCCCCGAGGCCAAGCCGGCGCAATTCCACTTGCAGCGAAGAGGATTTCGGCGCTGGTGGCCGACCATACGGCCACCCATGGCGTGCCGCTCCCTCCTGCGCCGGCTCGGATCGGCGTCCGCGCTGTGTGCCGTGCTCGTCCTCGTACCCGTCTCCGCGGTGCCGGCGAACGCTTCGTCCGGCGCGGTCGAGGGGTCATCGACCACTGCGGCCGGGAAGCCGCCCAACGGCGGCGCGCAGGCCGGCAAGCCGCCGACCGCCAAGCGCCGCGAGCGCGGCCGCTCCGAGAAGGGGCGGGGCGGGCGCCGGAGCCGCGACGTCGGCCGGCCGATCGTTCACTCGTTCGCCCTGAGCCGCGCCAGAGCCTTTCTCTACGGGCCACCCACGACCGTCTCGTTCCGCATCGCCGACCGCTCGCGCAAGGTGCGCGTCGCGCTCGTGGTGCTCGCGCCCGGCGGCCGGGTGGTCCGACGGATCGACCTCGGGCGCCGGCGCACCGGCGTGCGCCAGCGCCACCGGTTGACCGGGCTCACGGGGGGACCGCTTCCCGAGGGCGCGCTCGAGGTACGACTGACCGCACGCGACGGCGGCGGAAAGCACCTGCGCCCCTCCAAGAAGTCGAGCGGCCGGCGGCGCCTGGCCTTTCGCTGGCACCACTTCCCGCTGCAGGGGCGCTTCGCCTACGGCGGAGAGGGCTCGCGGTTCGGCGCCGGGCGTCCCGGCCACGTCCACCAGGGCCAGGACATCCCGGCGCCTCAGGGCACGCCGGTGCTCGCGCCGCGCGGAGGACGGGTACGCACCGTGGCCTTCCAGGCCGCCGGGGCCGGCCACTACGTGGTCCTCGACGGCGCCGGCGAGGACCGCGACTACGTGTTCATGCACCTACAAGCCGGCTCTGTCCGCGTCCGCGCCGGACAGGGCGTGCGCACCGGCCAGCGGATCGCGAGCGTGGGCAGCACCGGCGTGTCGGGCGGCCCGCACCTGCACTTCGAGGTCTGGGAGGGAGGCCCCTGGGCCGCCGGCGGGCGGCCGGTCGACCCCCTCCCCTACCTGAGACGCTGGGGGGGCTGAGCGCCGGGGTCGGGGGAGGGCTCGAGGTCGCGGATGAACCGGGCCTGCCCGGCTTCCCAGAGGTATCCGTGAGACTCCCAGAAGCCCTTCGCCGCGACCTCCTCGAAGACCGCGATGGCGTTCAGCCGCGCGGCCCCGCGCCGGCGCAGGCGCTCCTCCCCGCGCCGTACCAGCTCACGGGCGAGGCCGCGGCGGCGCGCGTCAGGGTGCACCGCGAGCCGGTAGAAGCTGCCGCGCCATCCGTCCCAGGCGACGATCACCGAGCCGACCACGACGCCGCCGGCCTCGGCCACGATCAGCGCGTCGGGGTCGAACGCGAGCAGGGCGGCGAGTGACTCGGGCGTGTCGGTCGGCGTCGGCACGCTCCCGGCGATCCTCCATAGCTCGAGCAGGTGGGGAAAGTCGGCGGGCGCGCCGTCGCGGATGGTGACGCCGTTCACCCTCGCAACCCTTGCAAACGAGCGCAGGGTCGTCGTGTGCGTCTACCCGCAGCCTCTCGGCTCCCGCGCCAGCGCCTCGTCGATCGCGCGCTCAAGCACCGGCAGCCAGGTGGCGTAGCCGCGCTCGCTCGGATGGAACCCGTCGGCGGCGAAGAGCGATGCGTCGCGCTCGAAGGCCGCACCGGTCTCGCGGGCGATCGGCGCGAAGGTGACGTTGGTCTGAGTCGCCACCACTGGAGTGAACGCTCCGTCGTTCATGTGGTCAGCGACCGCGCCCAGCAGCGTTCGAAGCGGCTGCGCGGCCACCCGCACGCCCCCGAGCTCGGGCGAGCCGGTGAGGACGATCCTCACCCGGCAGCGAGCACGCACCAGGCTCTCGACCGCCCTCTCGAGGTCGGCGCGCACCCTTCCCGGCCGGCGCAGACGGATCGCGTCGTTCGCGCCGACGGCGATCAGCACCAGCTCCGGACGACGCCGTGCGGCCCGCTCGAGCTGATGGTCCACGACGTCGTCCGCCGCCGCGCCCGACACCGCGAGGTTGACCAGGCGCACCCGCCGTCCGCGTGCGGACAGGTGCCGGGCGGTGGACACTGCGATGCCGCGCTCGTAGGGCGCACCCTGCCCGACCGCGGTCGAGTCCCCGAGCACGACGTAGTCGAGCAGCGGTCCGCTCCCGTACTCCTGCGGCCCGCGAGGCGGGGGCTCGAACGGGATCCCCGACTGCCGGCGGGCGTCGATGACCTCGACCGCGAGGATCGCGACGAGGACGGCGGGCAAGCCAACGAGCGCCGCGATCAGCCGTCGGCATACGACCCGGCGCCGCGGGCGCTCGCTCAGGAGCGCTCGATCAGCTCGATGCGATAGCCGTCGGGGTCGCGCACGAAGCAGATGCGCGAGCCACCCTCGCTCACCCGGTACGGCGGCTTCTCGGGCTCGATGCCCTCGGAGGCCAGGCGCTCGAGGGTGCCGTCGAGATCCTCCACGCCGAGCGCGATGTGGCCGTATCCGGACCCGATGTCGTAGGGCTCCTCGCGGTCGTGGTTGAAGGTCAGCTCGAGGCGGGCACCATCGTCCGGCTGTCCCATGAAGACGTTTGTGGCGTCGTCGCCGACCGGCATGCGCCGATGCTCCTCGAAGCCGAGCCTCCCGTAGAAGTCGACCGAGCGGTCGAGGTCGAGGACGCGGTAGCACGTGTGTAGGAGTTCGCTCATGGAGTCGAGGCTAACGCTCGCCGAACCCGCTTCCGGCGAGGCCCGGGCGAAGGGTCCGCCGCTACTCTGTGGCGCCCGCGGCGAGGTAGCTCAGTTGGTAGAGCACACGACTGAAAATCGTGGTGTCGCCGGTTCGATTCCGGCCCTCGCCA